>JAYUZA010000179.1:0-2521 GCA_043752145.1 Flavobacteriales bacterium | reverse complement strand
AGGCTTTCCTGAACCATATGAATCCATCCTATCGATGTAAATACCTTGTTTCGTTGCGTTATATGCAAACTTTGGGCTCCAACCAAAGTTATATTGGTTCTCGGAAACGAAATCAATTACTTCTGATTCGTGCGTGTTATCATAATCCCCTATGTTTCCTGCGTAGGAAGCCGAAATGGGTCTTGGATCTCCTAATATGTTTTTAATATAATCTGCCATTTCTTCGTGCCACGCTTCTACCTTTTGTTGTGCGGGTATATAAACTGATGGATCGGATGATTTATAAAGGGCCTCGTCTGCAACGGTTCCTTGAATTCCGCCCCATTGATTGATTTCACTAGCCAATTCCCACATTCCAACATTGGTTGAATACCCCCAACGGGAAACAATATACCTTAATCGTTGTTTATAGTACGTTTTAGCAAGAGGGTGAGTCAACATATCATGTGGCAAGATAACTTCGGTGACGCCATTAGTAATGCCATTATAACAATACCCCTTATCATAAGCCTCTAAACTAGATGGAGGGTAAACGAAAGGATCGTCATTAACGTTCAAACCATAATCATCATATTCATCATAAGCAAACCAATCCCAATATTTAACACTATAAGGATTTCCCTCCATATTATATTGAATCAATAGATCCCATTGAATATTCAAATTGTTTTCTTTCGCGGTGTTTACAATATTATCCATTTCCCAAGCTATGTGCTGCCTGTCATAATAATTTCCCAGTTTTTCGAATTCTATGTCTAATGACCAGGGCACCATGATCATTCTAAAATGATTTGCACCGGCAGCACCTAATGCGTTAAGATGCGTTTCATAATTCACAAAAGTTTGTAGTGGTGCGGTGAAACGCCTGTGTTGTTCAGCGTTATTATAGTTAGGTGGGTTATCAAGAATTAAATCCGCATAAACATCATCCAATCCTTCCTTTGTGCTAGGCCATCCTAAATTAGGGCCGAAAGGAATAAATGTTTCATTACCCCTTGTAAAGTAACGCTTATTTGTTCCCACCTTAACGAAGCCCGGATTACTTGAATTAATTACATTAAAACTGAATGGACTGTAAGTATAATCCGGAACTGTATTGTTGTTGATAAACACCTCTACCTCACAAACCCATACGCCCAGTTCGGTAGGAGCAAATCTAACGCGAAACGGATGTTCGTTGTTTTGAGGTATCCAGGTACCGCCCCAACCTTTATAATCCTCATCATCATTATTACTGAACGGGGGGTTATTAGCACTTGGATCGGCATCTCTTTCGAAATCCCGGAAGTAAAAAGCGTCTAATTCTCGTTGTAAAGGAGCTGTTCCGGGTGGTGGCCATGGTCCTAAATGCGTAAATTTCGCCTTCACTTTAATCTTCCAGTCCAAAAAAGGATTCAAACCAGTGGGATCGGTTTCATTGGCAATAAATGCATCAACCCTTGCCTGAATATCATCCGGAAGATCAATGCCTAATTCCATTTTTTCATATCTCGGAATACTATTTAAATCATTGGGTTCATACAAAACAATATCGGCATTGGCCATGGTGAGTTTAAATTTTCCTCCTGAAGATGATGAGCTTCCCATTTTAAAATCATTCTCTACACGAATGCGATGATTGGCTTTGAATTCTTTGTTCTTTCCTGTAGGATAATTATAGTTGGCCGGGTGGCTAAAATCAAAACAACCCCCTGTTTTAACTATTGGTAAAGTGGTAGTGATGTCAGAGTTTGGCACTGGTACCGAACAATCATATACACTTGTTTGTGACCAACCGGTATTTACCAGCATGGTGGCAGCCAAAAAGGCTGCGCTTTTATTTATGTAATTCATGGTTACTTAGATTCTAGTTCAACAACACGTTTCTGAAGCTCCGTATTTTGCTCACTCAACTTTTTCATTGTTTCGTTCATTTGCAAAAGATAAAGTGTAAGCTCTTCAATCTTCTCTGTTTGCACTATAGCCATTTTAGAAACTGCCATTCCATTTTCAGCCACTTCTTTTGCACTTGGAACGTTCGGTAAATGTTTTTGTGTTTCCACAAATATTTTCAATTCATCTAATGGTAACAGTTTGTAATTTTTATCAAATACGTAATCAGGAAAATCGCCTTTAACATCTACATTGAGTTCGGTACACCAAACAACGCCATTTCCCATTACCCTGAATACATCCAAACCATCGGAGCTATTCGTTACCGCTAATGATTTTGAAGTAACATTGTTTGTAAGGCATTTCAACCCGTAAGTTGAATTTATCCCATTCACATACATTTTGGTATTGGTTTGCGCAACATCGCCAAATCCTACATTGCCAGTCATATCGGCTGCTAAAACCGGTATAAAACTCGCTGTGGCATTGTTCCACTGATAAATATGAAATGCATTACCGTTACGTTCAATTTGCGTATAGTTATCAGGATTAAGGTCTGTTTCAAATAATCGAATGTGTCCGTTAATCGCATCGGCCCTGATTGCAGTTCCTGAACTTAAGCTTGAGTTAGCCACGTGCAACTTATATG
>JAYUZA010000178.1:0-6600 GCA_043752145.1 Flavobacteriales bacterium | reverse complement strand
CCTAAATTACTAGGAGCCGTTGATGCTCCAATTTTTTCCCCCACATAATTCCAATGTAAAACCACACCATCGGTTGCCGATGCATCCCATGGAAATTGAGCATAACCTAACACTGCACCAAATGCCATTTCGCAAACCCAAATATTGAGGTAAAAATTTCGTGGCCATGGGTCGGCACCACCGGTTGCACTTGATTTTACACTATTGGTAAACGGGGTTAATAAATGACTACTTGTTGATGAAATTCGATTAATACCCGTAGTAGGATTTCCTGCCGGATCAAACATTGCCAAACAAAATTTTATGCCGGTAGATTTACTTATTGAATCAAAAACGGGCAATGTTGTGGCCGCATAAGGGTGTGTATTAGTATGGTCTTCGTTCAGTACTTCAATTTGTGAAAGGATCAATGAATCATCAATATTTTCGCTTGGGTTTGCGGGGTTGTGGACAATATGAAAAACAACCGGAATTACAACATAACCCGTTGTGTCATAATTTACACCACTACGCATTTGCGTTTTTGATGCATGCTTATCAGTCCATAATTTTTTTATGGCCGCATCGGTATTCATACGCCTTTCCAGCGATGGCATGGTGCCACATTTTTCGTTAGAGACCGACTGACTTTTTACATTCAATAAAAACAGAAAGGTGAAAATAACAAGTAGAATTGCTCTCATAATAAATTGATTTAGTGATACGAAATAAAGGAAAAAGGAATAATTTTCTTCTTAAATAATTTAAATGGTTATTTAGCTTTATCAAGGGTAAAGGTAAAGGTTGTGCCAACGTCAACCGTACTTCTTACATTAATGCTTTGTTTATGGGCTTCAATTATATGCTTTACAATAGCCAATCCTAATCCTGAACCACCGGCATTGCGTGCCCTGCTTTTTTCGACACGGTAAAATCGTTCAAAAATACGTGGTAAATGTTCCTGCGACATACCCGAACCATTATCGGCCACCTCAACCAATATTTTATCTTCCATATCAAAAAAACGAATGTCGGTTTTACCGTCAGCATTACCGTAATTAATGGAATTTACCAATAGGTTATTAAAAACCTGCGCGATCTTTTCTTTGTCACAAATTACAAAAACAGGCTTTTCATATTTGTGGTTAAACTGCAAAACAATGCCTTTTTCTTTAGCACGCATTTCAAGGTTCTCAAAACAATCTCTGGCTAACTCAACAATGTTTATTTTTTTTAATTGTAATTCCATTCTACCCGATTCCAGCCGTGTTATTTCGTCCAGATCTTCAAGAATAGCCGTCATACGATCTACCCCGTTTGCAGCCCGTTCCAAAAAAACACGGTTCACATTGGGGTCTTCGAGCCCGCCTTCCAAAAGTGTAAGTATATAACCCTGAATACTAAAAATAGGTGTTTTTAATTCATGTGCTAAATTTCCCAAAAACTCGCGCCTGAAAGCCTCTTGCTCCTTAAGTTTTTCAATTTCACTGTTATTTATTTCAACCCAATCTTCAACCTTGTCATGAACCTCATCTAAAAGGCGGGGGTTCATACTTATGTTTTTCTTGGTGTCACGTCTTATTTTTTGCGACAAAATAGTTTTGTAGATCAGTTTTACTTTGGCGTATAAAAACCGGTTAACACTCCAACTTACCAGTAAAAAAACGGCAACCGAACTTATAAAAACAATGAGGAAAAGCCATTGCCACGGAACCTGAATAAGATCAAGATATTTTAACGGAATAAGGGTCGCAAGGAGGCAAAAAATGACACTGCTTCCGGCTAAAAGACCTATTTCAAAAGGGCGGTTAAACCGCATACTTGGATTTTTATACAAATATGGCTTTAAATTCGGCTGTATTTGTCATCAGTCAATTAATATTATTGGTCTATCCAAAACATTTTTTTATACCTTTGCGTCCCCTAAAAATTAAGGTAGTGAAGGCTTTGGATGAATTTATAATCCCCTTTTCGGGACTCAAGCAAGGCCTTCATACATTTGATTTTGAGGTAAATGACCAGTTCTTTGCATGCTTTGAAAACAGTGAAATTTCAAAGGGAAAGCTTAAAATCGCCCTTGAAATGGACCGTAAATCGGTTTTACTTTTACTTACTATCAACCTTAGCGGTTACGTAACCGTAATGTGCGACAGGTGTGGCGATGATTTTGACCTTGCATTGACAGGTAATCAGTCAATAGTGGTTAAGATTGGGAACGAGGAAGGCGAAACGGATGAGGATGTTATTTATTTAAGTTTGAAAGACAACGAGATAAATGTTGCCCATACAATTTACGAAACCATTAGCCTTTCATTGCCCTACAACAGGAAACACCCTGACGGTAAATGCAATAAAGAGGCGTTAAAAAAAATAAAGCTGTTTTCAAGTGAAGATTTAAACAAATCGGAAACCATTGACCCACGATGGGATGCGCTCAAACAACTAAAATTTAAAAAAAAGTAATAAACGTTTAAAACAAATAAGTTATGCCAAATCCTAAACGCAAACACTCCAAAACAAGGAGAGACAAAAGAAGAACGCACTGGAAAGCAACAGCTTCAACTTTATCGGTTTGCCCTACTACTGGCGAAACCCATATGCGTCACCGTGCCTACTGGCACGAAGGCAAATTATATTATAGGGGTAAAGTAGTAGCTGAGAAACAAGTTGCTGCTTAATCATATTAAATAACTTCTATATTTGGTGCCATTGAAAAGGCGCCTTAAGTTATTTTTGCATGAAGCTAGGGATTGACATACTTGGTGGCGATAAAGCCCCTGAAGTAACCGTTGAGGGTGCTATCTTGGCATTTTCTCAACTTCCTCCAGCTGTTAAAATTGTTTTGATCGGTGATGAGTCTATCATTCACACGCAACTCAAACTTCGCGATTTTGATTCTTCAAATTTCGAGATCGTTCACGCTCCTGATACTATTTCCTATAATGATCATCCTACAAAAGCATTGGCCTCAAAACCAAATTCAAGTATTGCTGTTGGATTCAATCTTCTTAAAGAAGGAAAAATAAATGCATTTTCAAGTGCGGGTAATACCGGTGCAATGATGGTTGGCGCAATGTTCAGCGTTAATTGTATTCCGGGGATTCAGCGTCCATGTATCACAGGTGTTCTCCCAAAATTGGATGGTTCCATTGGTGTTTTGCTTGATGTTGGTACAAATCCTGATTGCAAACCTGAAATATTATATCAGTACGCTATGCTCGGCTCAATTTATTTTGAGCATGTTCACAAGAAAAAAAATCCTAAAGTTGGCTTATTATCCATTGGTGAAGAAGCCGAAAAAGGGAATTTGAATACTATCGCAACCAACAAATTAATGAAAGATAGTAAAGACTTTAATTTCATTGGTAATGTTGAGGGACGCGATTTTTTTAATGATAAAGCCGATGTAATTGTTGCTGACGGTTTCACAGGAAATGTAGCCTTGAAACAAGCCGAGTCAATATATTATCTTCTAAAAAAACGTGGTATTAAAGACGAATATTTTGATCGCTTTAATTATGAATTATACGGTGGCACACCCATTTTAGGTGTTAATGGCACTGTTATGATCGGTCACGGAATATCCAATGCCGTTGCCATAAAAAACATGATCGTGCACTCATTGCACGTAGCTGAAGCAAAAATTCCGGAAAAAATTGCTGAAGTATTATCAAAAGTAACAACCACCAATGAGTAAAATAACTGCAGCAATAACTGCCGTTGGAGGTTTTGTACCCGAAACGGTAATTACCAATGACGATCTGTCAAAAGTTGTGGATACTACCGATGAGTGGATACGCAGCCGTACCGGAATTATTGAACGCAGATTTTTACAAGGTGAAAATAAAGGTGCGTCTGATCTGGCTGTTCCTGCAGTATTGGAACTTTGCAAAAAACGAGGTATTGATCCACTTGAAATTGATCTCCTTATATGTGGTACCATTACCGGTGACTATGTTTTTCCTTCTACAGCCAATGTTATATGCGATAAAATAGGTGCGAAAAATGCCTGGGGGTACGATCTCTCGGCTGCATGTTCGGGATTTATTTACGGACTTTCAACCGGAGCTCAGTTTATAGAAACCGGACGCTATAAAAAAGTTGTCATTGTTGGTGTTGATAAAATGACATCCATGATAAATATGGAAGACCGCACAACTTGTGTGATCTTTGGCGATGGTGGCGGTGCGGTTTTACTTGAACCAAATAACGAGGGTTTGGGTGTAATTGATTTTGTTTTACGTGCTGATGGTTCAGGTCGAAATTATTTGTATCAACCGGCAGGAGGTTCATTAATACCTACTACCCATAAAACAGTTGATGAAAAAATGCATTTTGTAAGACAAGACGGAAAAACAGTATATAAATTTGCTGTTACCAATATGGCCGATGTATCGGTAGAAATAATGGAACGTAATAATTTAACTGCCGATGAAATTGACTGGCTGGTTCCGCATCAGGCTAATTTGCGAATAATTGATGCTACATCCGACAGAATGGGCATAGATAAGTCAAAAGTTATGATTAATATTGAAAAATTCGGCAACACAACAGCGGGTACTATACCATTGCTATTATGGGAATGGGAAAATAAATTGAAAAAAGGCGATAACCTTGTGATTTCTGCATTTGGCGGAGGCTTTACCTGGGGTTCGGTATTTGTAAAATGGGCATACGATTCTAAATAACCTTAAATAAACCAAATATGAATTTAACAGAAATCCAGGATTTAATAAAATTCGTTTCAAAATCGGGTGTATCTGAAGTTGAAATTGAGCAAAAAGATTTTAAGATAGTTATTAAAACTGACTCCAAAAAACCAGCGACAGTTCAACAAATAATTCAGGCAGCTCCGGTTGCTTCTTATCCTGTGAATACCGTTCAAGCGGTTGCTCCTGCAAATGAAACACCAAAGGCAGTTGCCCCTACGAATGAAAATTCCAATCTGTTGACTATTAAATCACCAATGATCGGAACTTTTTATCGCTCATCAAGCCCCGATAAACCATTGTTCGTTAACGTTGGCGATACAGTTAAAAAAGGCGATACAATTTGTATTATTGAAGCCATGAAATTGTTCAATGAAATTGAAGCAGAATTCTCGGGTAAGATCGTAAAAATACTTGTTGATAATTCTTCACCGGTAGAGTATGATCAACCCTTATTCTTAGTTGAACCGGCTTAAATCAGATAGGTACATAACCCTTTAATCACTTACGAAAATGTTCAAACGTAAAGGAAAATCTGCTGCCGGAACTGAAAAGAAACCGAAGCAACTATTCAATAAAATACTTATCGCAAATCGCGGTGAAATTGCCCTGCGCATTATACGCACATGCAAGGAAATGGGAATTAAAACAGTTGCCGTTTACTCTACTGCTGATAAAGACAGCTTACATGTTCGTTTTGCCGATGAGGCTGTTTGCATTGGTCCGCCACCAAGCAAAGATTCATACTTAAACATGAGTCGTATCATTGCTGCTGCCGAAATTACGAATGCCGATGCAATTCATCCCGGTTACGGATTTTTGAGTGAGAATTCAAAATTTTCAAAGATCTGTCAGGAACATAAAATAAAATTTATTGGTGCCACGCCCGAGCAAATTGATGGTATGGGTGATAAATCAAACGCGAAGGACACCATGAAAAAAGCGGGCGTTCCCTGTATTCCGGGCAGCGATGGTTTATTAAAAGATGTTCCCGATGCAAAAAAGACAGCCAAAAAAATGGGTTATCCCGTTATTATGAAAGCTACGGCCGGTGGCGGTGGAAAAGGGATGCGTATTGTTTGGAAAGAAGAAGACCTTGAAGGTTTATGGGATTCGGCAAAAACCGAATCGGCTGCAGCCTTTGGAAACGATGGTCTTTATATGGAAAAATACATTGAGGAACCACGTCATATTGAAATACAGGTAGCCGGTGACCAGTTTGGAAAAGCATGTCATTTATCAGAACGCGATTGTTCGATACAACGCAGACATCAAAAACTTGTTGAGGAAACTCCTTCGCCATTTATGACAACTGAATTGCGTAAAAAAATGGGTGAGGCGGCTATTAAAGCGTGTAAGGCTATCAAATATGAAGGTGTTGGAACCGTTGAATTTTTGGTTGACAAACACCGCAATTTCTATTTCATGGAAATGAATACACGTATTCAGGTTGAGCATACCATTACCGAGGAAGTTATTGATTACGATCTTATAAAAGAGCAAATTAAAATAGCAGCAGGTATTCCAATTTCAGGTAAAAATTATGAACCAAGACTTCACGCAATTCAATGTCGTATCAATGCCGAAGATCCGTTCAAGAATTTTATGCCTTGTCCAGGTAAGATCACTAACTATCACTCACCCGGAGGACATGGAATACGTATTGACACGCACGCCTATGCAGGATACGTTATTCCACCTAATTATGACTCAATGATAGCTAAACTTATTACCGTGGCTCAAACACGCGAAGAGGCCATTACCAAAATGGAGCGTGCCTTAAGTGAATATATAATTGAGGGTGTTGCCACAACTATTCCTTTTCATCAGGCTCTTATGAAAAATGAGCAATTCAGAAAAGGTAATTTCAATACAAAATTTATTGAGGATTTTTGGAAGTAAAAAATTCAAC
>JAYUZA010000177.1:0-2523 GCA_043752145.1 Flavobacteriales bacterium | reverse complement strand
ACGCGCATCAACAAAATGGAAATAACCATTAAACCTTTTTATTCCACCATAAAAAATAATTTCTCTTATCTCACCAGCGAAGGTCTCACAAAAACAATGGAACATGCCACATCGGTCAATTACGGAGGAATGGCATCCTTAAATTTCAACTTAAAAAGGGATCTACTTTCAATTGACACATGGATCCAATCATCCACCCGTGATATTCCCGCAACAATTAACGAGCCCATAAGTGCACAAACCCAAAGCGATAAATTATATAAAGTCGCTATAAATCATTCGCGAAGCAAAACAATTTTTTTTGCCGAAAATCGTATTGCATGGTTTTATGATGAATTGAATTATGCTCAATCGCCCATGTTATTATCAGGATATAAAATAAATAATTTTTTAGGCGAAACTGTTTCGCGTTGGCATACGAAGAAAGCAAGACATTCGGTAAGTTTAAATGGCTCCATTGCTTTTTCGGAGAATACAGGTTATTCAACCGGCATAAAAGATATGGGACGAATATCGCTGGGATATTTTTGCGAAACAAGTTTTGGGAAACATAAAACCAAGCAATTCTCCTTTGCCTTAAAAGAAGAATTAAACGGTTTACATTTTTCTATTCCCATTCTGCAAACAGGATTACAGGGTCGTTTAATACGTTTTGTGACGTATAAATTAAATGCCGGCACCGTTTATCGCTTTCCAACATTAAATGACAGGTATTGGTCACCGGGAGGCAATGCCGATCTTAAACCCGAAAAAGGATTTAATGGTAATGGAACTATCTCATTCCTTCGCAAAAGCAGTGACGAACATCGGTCAATTTTCAAAAACAGAAAAACAGTAGCCAATACAATTAAACTGGAATTTACCCATTTTGAACGCTACGTTTACGACTGGATCATGTGGCAACCGCGTAATGGTTACTGGACACCACAAAACTTACTGGCCGTTTACAGCCGTGGAAACGAAACCGAAGTGTTTTTTGAATTCGGGAACAAAATGAGTTTCTTTTCACGTTCAACGTTCAATTACACGCGTTCGACACAGGAAAAAAGCGCTATCGAAAACGACAACTCAATAGGACGACAATTAATTTATACACCCATGTATAGCATTAGCAGTGAAGCAGGAATAAAATTCAATGCTTTAACCATTAGTGGAACTTATTCCTATTACGGTTATCGGTACACTTCGTCTGATAATTACGAATACCTGAGTCCCTTCTATTTATTGGGCGCGCGCATTTTATGGGGATATAAAACCAACAAGTTCAATCTTAATTTATATGCCGAAATAGACAATATATTAAATACAAATTATTACTGGGTAGCACAACGGCCAAGTTTACCCCGCAATTTTAATATCGGATTAATCATCAAAATAATAAAAACAAATAAACCTTAATAAATAAATTATGACTAAGTTCTACAAAACATCATTACTGGCTGTGATATTACTTACAGCAGCTAATGCAAATGCACAAACAACTTCAACCTTTGAAGAAAAAGTTTTATCGCCAAATTCCTATTATGATGGCAGCGATTTGGCCGGGGGAGTTAATAGTGGAAACGCCTTTTTTTACAACCTTTATAACAGCGGTTGGAGTTATTGGGAAAAAGGTTGGGCGGTAAGTAATATTTATGACACCGTTACACAACCGTCAAGCTACACCCAAATATACAACGCGAAAGAAGTTATTCCTTCAACGGGTGGCGCCAACTTTGGTGTTGGCACACAAAATTCTCACGTTCGTGCAACCGGAATTGCCGCAGGCAAACAAATCAACGGATTCCACATTACCAATTCCACCTATGCTTATAACAGTATGAAATTGGGTGATTCGTTCGCGAAAAAATTCGGTGGTGTTAGTGGTAACGATCCCGATTATTTCAAGTTGGTTATCATTCCGTTTGTTGGCGGTGTACCGACAACCGACAGTGTTGAATTTTATTTAGCCGACTACCGCGATTCGGTAAACAGTAACGATTACTTGGTAGACTCATGGACCTGGGTTGACCTTACTTCATTGGGAAATGTGGATAGTTTGAATTTCATTCTTCGTTCAAGTGATGTAGGAGGTTTCGGGATCAATACACCTTTGTATTACTGTATTGATAATTTCACCACTGCCGATTCTCCGTCTGCTATTGCGGATAATACAAATAATGTTACCATTTCAGTTTATCCAAATCCGTTCAGTGATCTGATAAATATTCAGTCGAATGAAGTGAATTCAACGGCTGTTTTAACGGATGTGAATGGAAAGATCGTGTTAAGTACCAAATTTAATTTTAACACCACTATAGATGGGTCAGAATTAAGTAAGGGAATTTATTTTTTGAAAGTGAATGGTAAATCAACTAAATTAGTGAAGTAATTACACCAAAAAAATAGCCACCAAAACACGGGAACACGAAACCCCACCAAAAATTAATTATTAAATTACCTTGGTGGAATTTGGTGTTTTTGTGACTTGGTGGCAAAACAGGAAATGAAATTTAACATTAATAACATACTTGTATTTCTAGC
>JAYUZA010000176.1:0-6607 GCA_043752145.1 Flavobacteriales bacterium | reverse complement strand
TATTTTATAGGGAGGTAAAAAACAAAACAGGAAAAAAAAACGGAGGCGATTCAATGATAGCCGTACGTTGCGCTGCATGCGGAGCCCCCTTAAAAGTTGATCCTACCAAAGAACACTACAATTGCGAGCATTGTAATGTAGACAATGTTTTACCTCCGTCCATGCACTACAAAGTTGTGTTGAATGGTTTGTATGCCGGTGTAAAGTATGAAACGTTTCCAAAACAACTCGCATTTGAAACACCCAATCCTGAAATTGTAAAGAAAGTTATGCGAAGTGTTCCGAAAGAAAAATTCACTCCCGAAGAATTAGATAAGTTGGTAACAAAGTTTCCGCAAGACGCAGGAATATTGAATATTGTATTAACCGAATATAAACTTACACCTTCCAATACCACACTTGAACAACTTTGGAACGAATCCAAGAACAGGCAAGTATTTATTTTAGCCGGACCAAAATTGGGGAAAACACAAGTTGAGACTGATGCACGCATTCAAGAGTTTCAACCGGAGTATAAAAAAGAAAACAAATCGGTTCAAAAAACTGAAGGCAAAAGCAGTAAAGGAATTATGTGGATGATAGTTGTTGCTGTGGCAACAATAGTAACGGTTCTCTGTATTAAATATCTTACTTGATTTTGAGTGTGGGGAGATTAACTCCTTCACTATTTGTTTTTAAAGGGAGTCGTTGCATTACATGTCCCGCCTTCGCGGGAATGATACGCATGGGTGGGGGTGTGGGAATATCCACGAAAAAAATCTGTGAAATTTGAGTAATCTGGATAAATCTGTGGTAAAAGGAAGCAACGAAGTTGCGTTTAAAAATCTTTGTTCCTGGGAAAGCAAAGTCGTTTGCGAATGGAATCAGCGTTAATTATTATTTGACGCACACCAATCAAAATTGTTTTAAAAATCTGCGTACATCTGCGCAATCTGCGGCAAAAAAAGGAGGGGGATATTCGGTTTAGTTCTTTGAAGAACCGAAGCTTCTTTATCGTTAAAATTCTATGTGATCTATGTGGTTTAAAAAAAGAAGAGGTTATTTACTCAGAAACTCACAAGCAATATCCTTCGCCTCTTCACACGCCTTATCAAGATCATCGTTGATCAACACAACATCAAATTTATTTGCGTAGGTAAGTTCATGAGCCGCTTTTTTTAAACGTTTCTGCAACGATTCTTCAGTTTCGGTCTTGCGCGAGCGCAAACGTTTTTCGAGAGCGTCCATCGATGGGGGTTGAATAAAAATACCCAAGGCCTTATCGCCAAAATTCTTTTTTAAGCTTAGACCACCTTTTACATCTACATCAAAAATAACGTGCTTGCCTTTTGCCCAAATACGTTCTACTTCGGTTTTTAATGTGCCGTAAAAATTATCGGTATACACCTCTTCCCATTCTACAAATTCGTTTGCTGCAATTTTTTGTTTGAATTCTTCGACCGATAAAAAATAATAATCTTTTCCGTCAACTTCTTTTTCGCGTTTATTGCGCGTACAGGCCGAAATGGAAAATTCCAATCCTACATTACAATCAAGTAAATACTGCATGATAGTTGTTTTACCACCACCCGAAGGAGCCGAAAGTATGATGCATTTGCCCATGCTGTAAAGATAAGGAATAAGTGATTAGGAATTTGGGTGTTGGGAGATTCCCACTTTCGTGGGAAACGCATTAGCGTTCAACGACTCCTATAAAAACATTTTAAGGAGTTAATGATGGGGTGTGAGTGATGGGTGTGGACCTGTGAAGTTATTTCAAAAATGGTTGTATCACGACCTGTTAGGTCTCCGGTGGCAGGCGCAGCTGTGACCTGACAGGTCTGAAAGTAAAATTTTATTTTTGAAATAACTTTATAAGCCCTTACAAACCCATTGCTTTTGCTGAATGAAATCAAGCACCTTAGGCAAAGCAAACAACATTTTTTCAGTAGCTTTTTCACTGTCGTGGAAAACAACAATGGAGCCCGGCTGAATGTTCTTCAAAACATTGTTTAAACACTTTTCTTTGGAAACCTTTTGATCAAAATCGCCCGACAAAACATCCCACATAATTATTTTATAATCGTTTCGAAGCTGTTTTGATTGCTGGCGTGTTATTTTTCCGTAAGGTGGCCGATATAAATTGGTTTGTGTTAATTCCTGGCATTTTTTTACGCTGTCAAAATAAACAGCATTGTCGGTTTTCCATCCGTTTACATGATCGTAAGTATGATTACCAATTGAATGGCCTTCATTTTTTATCTCAAGAAAAACCGTGGGGTTTTGTACGATGTTCTTACCAATGCAAAAAAAACTGGCTTTTGCCTTGTTATTTTTTAAGTGCGTAAGTACCTCAGGGGTTATTTGGTCGTGCGGACCATCATCGAACGTAAGGTAAACTTCATTGGTATTGCGTGGCATGTTCCACACCAGGCTGCTGTAAAGCGCTTTTACAACAGCCGGTGTTTTGGTAACATACATTCTTAACTAATTTTATTTTGGCATGCCAGGTATTGCAGGTTGTGTTGGCGGTGCGAACAATTGCGGGAAGTATTCGGCAAAGTCTGCTCCGTATTCCGGATTTTCGGTCAGGCACTTATTAGCCCATGTCCTTAATTTTTCGGCTATAATTTCTTCTTTTGCTCTGATAGCATCAGCTCTTTCAACATCCTTGTTTTCGCGGCTTATTTGTTCAAGCGCGCCAATAATTCTGAAACTTGACTGTGCGCTTGACAATACACCTGTGGAAAAACGCGGTTGCAGTGAGCAATAAAAATTAAAGTTATCGTACTCTTGTTTTACAAGTATGTCAATAATTTCACGGGCCCTGGCTTTATTTCCCGTTTGATAAATGATAGGAACAAAATAGATCATCATACCGTCATATGGTACATTAGCCTCCGGCATTACTGCAAGGCATTTGGTAATTACCGAATCACATTTACTGAAGTACATTATTTTTTTAGGACCTTCAGTTTTGGCAACGGTTTTGAAACGCGTTAATTGATCGGTAAGCATGGCTTTATTGCCATAACCTTTTGCCAAGGTATCTTCTATCATTTTAATGTTCGCCAAACTGTTCTTCTCTTTCGCTTCGGCCTGACGACCTTCATTGGCTAATGCCTCTGCAAGGGTATAGAACATTAAGCGGTAATTGCTGGTCATGGTACGTCTTACAAAAAAATCAATGTTTACGCCTTTTCCGCCCATATTACCCCATTTGTACTTCTTCATAATGTTGTTATACATTTTATCAATGTTAACTTTTCCATAGGCATTTGGATTACCACTGGCAGTTTTGATCGGTACAAATTTATAAGCAAGACCTTCGGCTGAAAAATAATCCTGTAATCCTATATATTCTTTACCACCTGCACCACCTGCAAAATAAATAGGACGTTTCCATTTATTGTTAGCGATCAGATCCAGTATCATCAAATCATTTTTATACAAGCTTGTTTTTGGAACGGTAAATTGTATTTCAGGAACAACACGGTTTAAGTCTTCCTTATCAACCACCATGTATTTTTCAACATCGGCCTTGTCAACTTTTAAACTGAATGTGCGGCTTGGTATCGACATGTATCTGCGTCCACCTTGTCCGGTTTTCGCATTCTCATCGTTCATTACATAGCTCATGGCTTGCTCCAGATCAAGGAATACACCTTCTTTATTTTGACTGGCGTCCAATGAAATATAATCGAGTAATCCCCCTTGCCTATACATATATTCGGGAGCGCTGAACGGAACAGGATCCGATTTATATGCTTTACGAACCATTTGATCAATGTACCAGTCGGTTCCAAGGAGCGAAAGGTTCACAATACGTACATCGGTACGTATACCTTCAACTTCCTGCGCATACCACAATGGGAAAGTATCGTTATCACCGTGTGTAAATATAATGGCATTCGGGTCACAAGTCTCCAGGAAGTTAGATGCAAAATCCAAGGCCGTTGTTCGGTTGCTCCTATCATGATCATCCCAACCCTGACTGGCCATTAATAAAGGCACCGGTGCACCCAATAGGCATGCCACGAAACCAATAGTGCGTGTATTAATATTGGCTTTTCCAAGTTGTGTCATCAAGCCTAAAGCGATAAATGAAACAAGCGAGATAAAAATTACCGAATAGGAGAATGTATGTCCTGTTCCTGAAGCAGCTTCAATACCTAACAACACCACACCAAATCCAAGCGCAACACCACCTGCGGTAGCCAGATTATTTATTTTAATTCGTTTGGCCGCGTCATACAATGCCCATACACCAAGCCCTATCCAAAACGCAAAGGCATAGAACGATGCTGCATACGCATAATCACGTTCGCGTGGATCGAATGGTTTTGGATTCAAATAAATAATGATCATGAACCCGGTAAACACAAACAACAGTGTGACTATAAACCAATCCTTTCGTGCATAAAAGAACTGGAAGAAAAATCCGATGATGCCGAGTATGAGTGGCAACATGAAAAATTTATTGTGTGCACGGTTACGCGACATGCTTGGCGGAATCTTTGATTGATCGCCAATATGTTCTTTGTCGATCATGTTTATTCCGGTTAACCAGTTTCCTTCCAAAGGTCCCGGCCCCATACCTTGTTCATCGTTTTGCCTGCCAACAAAATTCCAGAGGAAATATCGCCAATACATCCACCCAATTTGATAATTGAAAAAGTATTGTAGGTTGTTCCCAAATGTTGGAAGCACTTCCTGTTTTCCTGTAGCTGGATTCGTAAAAGGTTCGTTACCGTTGTTTGGATCGTAGCCACTGAATTGGATATAACCGTTAATGTGCCGCGGGTCAGGACTAAACATCCGCGGGAAAAGTGTCATATGATCGGATACATATTTGTATTCAGTGCCATGACGATCGTCTGAAATAAAATATTCTTCAACAATGTCGACACCTGTTAATTTTTTTGCGGCTACATATTCTTTCGCTTCTTTTTCGTTTCTGAAACCCTGAACAAAATCTCCGTCACGTTTAACCGAGAAACCACGCATGTATTGCGGGTCACCATCCTTGGTTGCATAATGGTCGCCTTCTATTTCAATAGCCGAGTTCCAGTACGGACCATAAAGCACGGGCCAGCTGCCATATTGTTCACGGTTGGCGTATGATAAGAATGAAATAGGATTTTCAGGATTATTTTCGTCAATAGGCGTATTGGCCGATGAACGAATAATGGTCATGAAAAAGCATGAGTACCCTATACACAATACCACAAATGAATTGATACAGGTATTGAATAAAATGCTGCCGCGTTTTTTGGTCCAGTATAACCCTACTACCACTAACGCAGTAAGCAAGGCGAAGAAAACCATTAAACCAACGTTGAATGGAAGACCTATACCGTTTTTAAATGCACGTTCCATTAAAGCAGGGAACGATACGATGCCCGGAATTAAAACCGATTGCACAAATGTTAAAACGGCCATGCCAATAATACCGGTGTATATAAAGCCCTTGGTAGTGGTGGTTTTGTATTTGCGAAAATAATATACATAAGCAATGGCAGGAATAGCCAATAAGTTCAATAAATGGACCCCGATCGAAAGACCGATCAAAAAGAAAATAAGGATCAACCAACGGTCGGCACCCGGCTCATCGGCAATATCTTCCCATCTAAATGTTGCCCAAACTACCGCGGCAGTAAAAAACGATGACATGGCGTAAACCTCGCCCTCAACAGCCGAGAACCAAAATGAGTCGCTGAACGTATAAGCCAGAGCGCCAACGGCTCCCGAACCTAAAATGGCAATAATGGCGCCTCCTTCAAGTGTTCCTCCGCTTGATAAAGCCATTTTTTTGGCAAGGTGTGTAATTGACCAGAATAAAAATAAAATGGTAAAAGCACTAACTAAAGCGCTCATAAAGTTAATTGACCAGGCCACATCGTGGGTGGGCACAAAGGCCGAGAACATACGGCCCAACATGTTAAATAAAGGTGCTCCCGGGGGATGACCAACTTCTAATTTGTACGAGGTGGCAATATATTCGCCACAGTCCCAAAGACTTACGGTTGGCTCCATGGTTGCGGTGTACGTGTACAAGGCTACTAAGAAGATAGTCCAGCCAATAATGTTGTTGAGTTTTTTATAATTCATCTTGGGAAATAATTATTTATAAGGGGCGAAAATAATGATTTTACCGTGAGGAAGTGGAGCATACTCGTTAAAAAATGTTTGTATAAATCAAATTTTTATAATTTTGCAACCGAATTGCCCGATCGTCTAAGGGCAGGACTTCAGTTTTTGGTTCTGACTATGTTGGTTCGAATCCAGCTCGGGCAACAAGCAAACCCCCTCAGTTTACTGAGGGGGTTTTTTGTTTGGACGCGAACCGCAAGCTCGCTTGCAGGTGAGCGGACATACAAAAAGCCATTTTCGCGGAGCGAAAAAGGGGTTTGCTTGAGCATTAACTTCTCCGGGGATCAGCGAGCGGTAGCGAGCTAATCCCAAAGAAAAAACATTGCCAAAAGGTTTTGTTGTTGCAGACCTCTCCAGGATCAGCGAGTAATAGCGAGCTAATCAGATCTGTTCAAATTCGGTTATAGACAAGGCGCTTATGGAATCCAGGGCAAAGGCCTTAGCCGATTCCATTGCCACTGCTATCGAAGAAAGC
>JAYUZA010000175.1:0-6608 GCA_043752145.1 Flavobacteriales bacterium | reverse complement strand
TTACAGGTAGTAATCAAACGGTGGCTCACTATAGTGCTGCCGAGAAAATAGTGCGGGCAGTAACGTATTTATTTAATCCATTTGTGCAGGCATTTTTCCCGTTTATTTCAAAAATGTTTTTTGTGAGCGGGGAGATGGGATTAAATTTATTTTTTAAATTTTTTAAAGTGTTATTTGTTCTGACTGCAGTTTGCGCTTTAGTTGTTTTTCTTTCGTCAGGATTAATGGTCCACGTTTTGTTTGACAAGACCTTTGAGCCAAGTGTGATGTTGATGTGGATATTGTGTCCGATCATTATTTTTGGTAATGCGGGAAATTTATTGGGAAATAATTTATTCATGCAATTGGGACTGGAACGAATTACCGTTTTTGTGACCATTTTTTTGGCGGTCTTAAATACCGCTTTATGTCTCGTTCTTATACCGGAATTTAAGGCGCAGGGAGCCGCTATAAGCCTTACAATTGTTGAGTTTTTGGCGCCAGCGATGTTGTTTGTTTATTACCGCTACAGATATAGAGTGCATTGATTTTTTGAATTAAATCTCACGCTGGGTTTTAACCAATTAAGAATTGATAATTTGTATACGATTCCCAATATAAATACAATTTTTTTATTACTTTGCGATAGATCACTTAGATAATTTGATTAAAAATGATCCCATTTTCACCACCCCGAATTGATGATAAAACAGTTGAGGCTGTAAAGGAAGTATTATTGTCAGGATGGATCACCACCGGACCAAAGACTAAACTGTTTGAAAAACGCATTTCGGCTTATTGCGGGAGTGAAGCAACCATTTGCCTTAATTCAGGTACAGCGGGATTAGAAATCATGTTGCGCTGGTTTGGTGTGAAGGCAGGTGATGAAGTAATTATACCCGCTTACACGTATTCGGCAACTGCAAATGTGATAATACATACAGGCGCAACACCTGTTATGGTTGATGTTGATGCAAACGATTTTAATATTTCGCTTGATAATATTCGAAAAGCAATTACTTCAAAAACAAAGGTAATTATGCCAGTTGACATTGGAGGATTGCCATGTGATTATGATGCGATAATGGCTTTGGTTAAAGAAGAAAAAATCAAGAATTTATTTAAAAGCACTTCGGAAAATCAGGAGAAACTGGGAAGAATTTTTATTTTGTGCGATTCGGCCCACTCTTTTGGAGGAATATATAACGGTACGAAAGTTGGTTCGCAGGTTGATGCTCATGTTTTTTCATTTCACGCAGTAAAAAATTTGACAACGGCCGAGGGTGGAGCAGTAACACTGAATTTGCCTCAACCATTTTCAAATGAGGAGATATATAAATATTTATGTGTACTTACATTGCATGGCCAGAATAAAGATGCATTGGCAAAAACCCAACCGGGCGCATGGCGTTATGACATTATTGAGCCCGGATACAAGTTTAACATGATGGATATACAGGCCGCTATTGGTTTGGTTGAACTTGACCGGTATGATGAAACATTGGCAAGAAGAAAAGAGATTTGTACAGAATATTCAAACGCGTTTGGTAAACATGGATGGTCGCAAGTCCCGGTTTTTGAGAATGAAATAAAAGAATCGTGTTATCATTTATACATGCTGCGTATTAAAGGAGCGGGAGAAGAAACAAGAGATAAAATCATACAACACATAGCGCAAAACGGAGTTTCGGTAAACGTGCACTTTATCCCTCTTGCAATGCTTACAGCCTATAAAAGGTTAGGCTTTGACATTAAAAATTATCCTGTAACATTTGACAATTACGCTCGTGAAATTTCATTGCCTGTTTATTTTAATTTGACGAATGAGCAGGTGAAATTGGTTATTGAAACCGTTGTTAAAGCTGTAGAAGAATCCATTGCGTGAAACGATGTTTTGATATATGCTCGAGTTTTTTGGGACTACTGATCCTTTCTCCTTTTTTTATTATAATTTCATTGTTTGTGTTTACTTCACGCGGAGGTGTGTTTTTTGCACAAAAACGCGTAGGGAAAAACAACGCAGATTTTAGTTTATTAAAATTCAGAACCATGCGCACCGGTTCTGAAAAAATGGGTCAGTTAACCATTGGTAGCAAGGATTTGCGCATAACCAAGGTGGGTTATTTTTTGCGCAAATTCAAGTTAGATGAATTACCGCAATTGATCAATGTTTTAAAAGGCGATATGAGTTTAGTTGGGCCTCGCCCTGAGGTTCGAAAATACGTGGAGCTTTACACGCCAGAACAAATGAAGGTATTGCTTGTGCGACCCGGAATTACAGATTATGCCTCGCTTAAATATTTTGATGAAAATGAATTGCTGGCAAAATCGGATAACCCTGAAAAAACCTATATTGAAAAAATAATGCCCGAGAAACTATCTATCAATTTAAAGTACATTGAAAAAGTATCGTTGGCAGAAGATATTCGTATTATTTTCAAAACCATTGGTCGCATTTTTGGAAGTAAACGCGCGAAACAATAGAGGATCTTTCTTCTTAGCTTATTTTAACCATACTTTTTAAGAAACCAATCAAAAATCCATTAAATTTACGTTAATGGATCTACAAAAAGAAATACCGATATCACACATTGAATTTAAAAAGCTGGTCGTTTCGGTATATCTTGACAGAATCCTGCATGTTGTAGTAAAACCCGATACATTGGTGGAACTCGAAGATTTTAAGGAAGTGCATGCATACCTTGGGGCAATGGGTTCAAAGAAACACCTGAATTTGTACGAATTTTCAAAGCACGCCAGCACCGATGATTCGTTGCGGAAATGGGCTTCTGATCCACTGGGAAATACGATGACAATAGCTGATGCCTTGGTAATTAACGGTCTTGACCAGGAGTTGGTGGCAGATTTCTGCTTGAAATTCAATAATCCTTCCATACCAACCAGGGTTTTTAATAACGTTGAAGAGGCTGTAAAATGGCTGCTTTCATTTGAGGTAAAAGGGTAACAATTAGTTAGCGCGTACTTGCCCAAAATCATTATTTTAGCATTCTAACTATATATCAATGGAAACAACAACAGCAATGAAAATGCTTATATTAAATGACCGCCATGTAGCTTTAGGCGGAAAAATGGTGCCTTTTGCAGGTTATTCAATGCCGGTTCAATATTCGGGTGTGAATGATGAGCATGAAACAGTACGAAATGCTGTTGGTATTTTTGATGTTTCGCATATGGGTGAATTTTGGGTTAAAGGTCCAAAAGCACTTGATCTTATTCAATCGATTTCAAGTAACGATGCGTCAAAATTATTTGACGGTAAAGTTCAGTATACATGTTTGCCTAATGATACGGGTGGAATAGTGGATGATATGTTAGTGTATCAATTCAACAAAGAATTATTTATGATCGTTGTAAATGCGTCCAATATTGAAAAAGACTGGAACTGGTTTACAAAACACAATACCATGGGTGCAATTTTGGAAAATGATTCAGACAACACTTCGTTGTTTGCAGTGCAGGGACCAAAAGCAACTGAAGCATTACAAAAACTGACGGATGTTGATCTTAAATCGATGGAATATTATACAGTTAAAACCGGAAAATTCGCGGGTGTTGACAATGTGATAATTTCGGCAACAGGATATACAGGTGCGGGCGGATTTGAAATTTACGTTAACAATAAAAACGCTGTTGCGGTTTGGGATGAAATTATGAAAGCAGGTGCTGCACATGGAATAAAGCCAATTGGGTTAGGTGCCAGAGATACATTGCGCCTTGAAATGGGGTTTTGTTTATACGGCAATGACATTAATGATACAACTTCTCCAATAGAAGCGGGTTTGGGTTGGGTTACAAAATTCACCAAACCTTTTGTGAATTCCGAAAATTTATTAAAACAAAAAGAAGCGGGTACTGCACGTAAGCTTGTTGGATTTGAAATGGCTGAGCGTGCAATTCCGCGTCATGATTATGAAATTTGTGATGCAGATGGAAAAACCATTGGTATTGTAACATCGGGTACCATGTCGCCAAGCCTCAAGATCGGTATTGGTATGGGTTATGTTCCAAGTGCATTAGCGGCACCCGGTTCAGAGATCTATGTTAAGATCAGAGAAAAATTAAGTAAGGCCATTGTCGTTAAAGTCCCATTTTTAAAAAAATAATGCGTGAGTCTGCAAAAGGTTAGTCGGAAAAAACTGGTGGAAGTTTGCTTTTCACCCAACTTATATCAACTTCATAAAGGTGATGCCGAAATTGTTGTGGTGATAGATGTATTGCGTGCTACATCGGCAATATGTACTGCCTTTCATTATGGGGTAAAAAGTATTATTCCTATTTCAACACTTGAAGAGGCTTTTGAATATAAACGTAAAGGATTTATTGTAGCAGCTGAACGTGATGGCCAGGTTGTGGAAGGATTTAAATTCGGTAATTCACCGTTCTCCTACATGACAAAAGAAATTAAAGGGAAAACTGTTGTGATGACCACTACCAATGGAACAAAAACAATTAATGTTGCGCGTGAAGCAGGAACTGTTGTAGTAGGATCTTTATTAAACCTTGATGCCTTAAGCGAGTGGCTTATCAAACAAAATAAAAACACTTTATTACTTTGCTCGGGGTGGAAAAATAAATTTAACCTCGAGGATACTATCTGTGCAGGGGCTATTGCTGAAAAGTTATTAGCCTCTATGAAATTTCATTCGAGTGAAGATTCATCGGTTGCTGCCAAATATTTGTATCTCTCGGCAAAGGAAAATTATCTAGGTTATTTAAAAGCCTCATCGCACCGTTCGCGTTTAAAGGCTTTAAACCTGAATGAAGATGTGAAGTTTTGCCTCACCCCAAATCAAACCGACATTGTTCCTATTCTCAAAAACAATGAGCTTGTAAAAGCCAAATAAGCGGAGGATATTTAAAATGAAAAAATTATTGCCCATAACCATTTTGCTCTGTTTTTGCCTGTCATTTAGCGGACAGAAAAAAAAATGGGGATTTTTCGGTCATAAGCAAATTAACCGAATGGCCGTTTTTACACTGCCGCCCGATATGGTTGGCTTTTATAAGCATCACATTGAATTTATAACCGAGCACGCTGTTGATCCCGATAAACGCAGGTATGCTGTGGATGGTGAAGCCGCCAGACATTATATCGACATTGATCATTATGCAAAGAATGGAGAAAATCCATTTGATATTGTTCCGAAAAAATGGACCAGTGCCATTGAAAAATTTACTGAGGATACTTTACAGGCCTACGGAATTGTGCCCTGGCATATTGAAGTAATGACGTATAGATTAACACAAGCTTTTAAGGAGGAAAATCCTGAAAAAATATTAAAGATCTCAGCCGAAATAGGACATTACATTGGCGATGCGCATGTGCCTTTGCATACGACCGAAAATTATAACGGACAATTAACCGGACAAAAAGGAATTCATGGTTTTTGGGAAAGCAGGATACCTGAACTTTTTTACAATGACTATAATTTTTTTATTGGAAAAGCGCAATACGTAAAAAACGTAAATGAATATAGTTGGGCCGTTGTGATGGAAAGTCATTTTGCTGTTGACAGTGTGTTGAGCTTTGAAAAAAAGCTGAGTAATAGTTTTGAAACCGATAAAAAATACGCATATGAAAACCGGGGCCGTGTTTTGATGCAGGTTTATTCGGCCGAATACTCAAAAGCATACAGTGTTGCCTTAAACAATATGGTAGAACGTAAAATGCGTAAAGCTATAATTGCTGTTGGAAGCATTTGGTATACTGCATGGGTCAACGCTGGACAGCCTAATTTAAATAAATTGGTTAGCAAAGACCTGGATGAACATTTTTTGGAAGAAGATAAGTTATTAGATAGTGCCGCGGTAAAAGGAAAAGTAAAAGGCAGAAACTGCGAACACGAATAAATTTTAGAAAATAAGGATATGATACAAGTAAATATATTAGCCCGAAACAATTCGTTATTGAATAAGTTCCTTGCTGAAATTCGCGACCATGAAATTCAAAAAGACCGTATGCGTTTCAGGCGTAATATGGAACGCATTGGCGAAATAATGGCGTATGAAATAAGCAAAACATTTACATATGTTGAGTCGGAAATTGATACACCACTTGCTACTGCAAAAGCCAGTGTTCCGGTCGAAGAGCCAATTATTGGTTGTATTTTAAGAGCAGGTTTCCCCTTGCATGCAGGCATATTGAATTATTTTGACAAGGCTGATAACGGATTTATTTCGGCTTACAGAAAGCACAATCATAACGATACATTTGAAATTGAAATTGAATATTTAGCAAGCCCATCCATTGACGATAGAATTTTGCTTTTAGCCGACCCAATGTTGGCAACAGGCTCATCAATGGTTTTGGCATACAGGGCATTTTTAAGCAAGGGAAATCCAAAACACATACACGTGGTTTCGGTTATAGGAAGTGTTGAAGGTGTTGAGTATGTGCGAAAACATTTTCCACCCAATACAACCATTTGGGTTGCCGATGTGGATGATGAATTAACGGCACAGGCTTACATTGTTCCCGGTTTAGGTGATGCGGGTGATCTTTCATATGGGGAGAAATTAGACGCGTGAGGATAGGTTCGATAATATTTGTTTTTTTTATCAGCTCAATTAAATTTTTGTTTGCTCCGGGAACAGCTTTGGGTTTAGGG
>JAYUZA010000174.1:0-6610 GCA_043752145.1 Flavobacteriales bacterium | reverse complement strand
TTTTAAATGGTTGATGAATCCAACGGTGAGTTATCCATTAATGGCGAAAACAGACTTTAAACAATACTGGCGAAAACGAAAGCCGAGGAAGAAAAGGGAAATTCCGGGATTTTGGCAGAGGTATTACGAGTGGATGATAAGGAAGATTAATTTGGATTAGAAAACTCCGACAAAATCAGAGATCAGAAAAGTGAAATCAGAAAACACCTAGTCAAGGCTTTGTCACTTTTTGTCTGCCACACAAAAAGTAACCAAAAAAGTCGCCACCTAATCCGAATTTTTTGGCTTAACATAACCTTTTGAGGACTTAATTTTATTTACAAAAAATTCCGCGCATTAGGTGGACAAGCCAACCCGCTTCGCCAGACAATATTCTGATAAAGAGCATTTGGAATATTTATAGCATACAGAAACTTTAAGCGTCAAGTTATAAAAACTTTTATAGTGATGAGAAAAATAGGGAATCAGAAAATACAAAATCCTCCGCCCTTTAATATTCAAACGGAAATGAGATTTTAGAAGGGCACCTCCTT
The DNA here is from genome assembly GCA_043752145.1 of Flavobacteriales bacterium. Classification (GTDB taxonomy): domain Bacteria; phylum Bacteroidota; class Bacteroidia; order Flavobacteriales_D; family UBA2798; genus DASPJQ01. The sequence continues at coordinate 6,077 of JAYUZA010000174.1, read as the reverse complement.
TGAAAAGGAAGATGGAAATCCACGAGATAATTAACCTTGAGTAAATTTCGAAAAAAAACTTCGCCAATAATTTCTTCGTTGTAATTTTGCCTGTAATACTCCGTTTTGTTTTCTAAATTGTTCTACTTCAAGGTTGAAATCGTTCCCGAGCGCTTCAATTTTTTGCTCGAACAATTCGCGGGCAAATTCATATAAACGCAGGTCATATTGATTGCAATCCAAAATGGCTTGTTTTGTTGTTTCATCCAATGCATTGCGCTTTACCGTGTGCTTCTTAGTAACGTTCACTTTAGCATAATAAGGCGCTTTCCAACCAAGTTTTCGTTTGAAATAAATAACCGACTCATCAAATTTTTCGGTGATCCCAAACAACATATGATCACTTAAAAGATTATTCTTTGCACGTTGAAAATGTGTTTCGTTTACCTCACCAAAGGGCATACTGTTGTCGCCACATAAGAAACGGGTTTGTATATTATCAAAATTGGCCACATATTTTTGTCGTAGGAAATCAAGTAAAGAAAAATCTTTATCCTTCATTTCCTTGTGAAAAGGATGATCCTTCTTTGTTTTAATGAATTCATATCCCGAAATGGTTCGCATAACCGGATCACGTAAAAAAGTGAGATACGTTGGTTGCACCCACATTTTTTCATGCAAACCGTAAAGTAAATGTCCTTTAATAACACCAATTTTTTTCTTTTTCTCTTCCGGCAGATCGGTATAATTTTTTGTATGTCCAACCGTGTAAATTAATTTATGTTTTGTTTCCGGATACTGATCGGTAAGGATCTCATGCAGGGTTAGTCCCGCGGTTTTGGGAATATGCAAAAATACGATGGGTGCTTTTAAAGCGCTCATATTAGCCAAACATGTATTTCAAACGTAACCATTGACGGAGGAATATTTTTACAAATACAGGCGAAGTTCTGAATGAAGGTCGCTTTTCATAAAGCTTTTGTAAGTCCAGCCATGAACGCACGTTGGCGCATATTCTTCGCTTTTGTGAAATATATTGTGGATGAATAACATCAAAAATTAAAACATACCTTGGCTTATTGGCATTATTCCACGCTTCGTGTTTCCAGGCATCACAAAAGATCATGAGTTCGCCTGCTGCCCACCCTCTGACTTCATCTTCTACCTTTAAGGCGGTTGTTGGTGCTTCGGCCGGAATGTGTAAACCCAAATGACAACGTAAAATGGCATTGGTATCGCCATGATGCGGTTTAATTTGCGCGTTTGCGTCCAATACACTTATACCCATTGAAGTTAAGCCGGGAATTTTTTGGAATAATTCAAATGTCTTGGGAATCTTCGAGCAATTCTCCTCCACTTTTTTGCTCCAGAAAATAAAATTACTGGTCTTCCATGACTTTAATTTTTCTACCAACATTGAATTAAAATACGGTTGAAATAAATTGGTTTGATCTGTGATATACGCTTCTATTTCCTGTTGGATGATTGAATAATTATCATGTATCATTTTTACCCAATCAAAATCATTTACATCATAGAATTTTGGTAATTCTCCATTGTAATGTTTGCCTTTATATGCGTACCAAACATCTTCCATTTTATTTTATATGCACGATCTTAAAACGATTTTTGTACTCAGGGGCCAACATGCGGATACGTTCCAATAAGAAATGTGTTATTTCAGTTTCAGGATCATCTATCACCAGTTCGAAAACACCTCCGTAAGTTTTATCCAAATATTTTCGCAAACCGGCAGTTTTTCGCAAATAGTTATCGGTGTCCAATACGTATATTTTACTGTCTTCGTTTCCATCATGCGGCCATATTTCATATCCCAACATGGTGTTGTATTGGATGGCTCTTTTATTATCGTTCATTATTTTTACGAAGGACCTTCGAAGACCCAATAAAAAGGCAATGTCCATCAAAACCATGTTGGCCATAAGTGGAATATATGTTTGCCATAACTCTTTGTCCCAAATAAAGATCCCACCTGATGCCGTTTCCATTTTTGTCCAATCGATCTTTGCACCATTTATGAGCCCTACCTTTTTTCCTTTATGTGAAACAACATAATACAGGTTATGATAATTGTTAATGGAGTCGAACCATTTTTTTTGCATTTCGGGGGTAATGTGTTCACGGTATTCCATGAACTGAGAAACGGTTTGAGAATTACGTTTTTCACGAACCAGTTCAAGGTCCTTTTCTTTGAGGCGCTCCATGGAAATACCGTATCCGTTTACGATCATGGTTACATTATTTTATTTACTCTAAAAGGTGGTTTCCTATTTTGGAATTGCATGATGCGGAATAAATATTGCCCCACGATACCAAAACACAGTAACATAATACTGGCCGTGAAAAGTATGGCAACTATAAGCGCGGTAAATCCTTGCACATCGGTATGGTAGAATACTTTTTTAATGATGAAATATCCACCCAGAATGAAAGTGATAATTGAGCCGACAATACCTCCGTAAGTCATCGCCTTTAGCGGAACCTGAGTATAGTTTACCATTATATTAAAGCCCATCCCTATCAATTTTCCTTTTGTATAGCCCGTTCGTCCTTCCTTACGTTTGTGATGTGCTACACTTGTAAAAACAATATCGGCTGTATACCACTGAATGATCTCATCTATAAAATAAAAATTATGCTTATGATTCTCAACCAGTTTCTCAACTATATCGGTCTTTAATAACCTGAACGATGAACCTCGTCCGGTAGCATCCTTGGAAAGTATCTTGCTTGATTTCCTGAAAACATAACTGCCGGCCGACTTGATCACATCCTGACCCATACTGCTGTATTCGCCATACACCACATCAGCTTTCGTTTCCACATATTTCTGAATTAGTTTCGGGATCTCTTCGGGCGGATGCTGAAGATCATCATCCATAGTAACAACCACATCGCCTTTTGCATAAGAGAAACCGCAAATTATAGCGTTGTGCTGACCAAAATTTCTGGCAAGTTTAATTACAGTGATCTTGTTCGCCCATATCAGTTTTAATTCTTCCAGCTTCTTCCAGCTTTCATCTTTGCTTCCATCATCCACCAAAATAATATGATAATTTTGACCTGTCATTGACTGGTCGATGCGTTGAATAAGTTCGCCCAACATTCCCTGACTGTTGTATACAGGTACGACTATCGTTATTTTAAGTTCGTTGCTCATTATTTTGCCTGTGATAAAAGTACGCCACCATCAATGGTGAATTTTTTTCCGGTGATCCATCGTGCCGCATCGCTCAATAAAAATGTTGCCAAATGTGATACATCGGTTGGCACACCAACACCCAATAAATATTTTTGTGTTACAACATCACTCATAGTTGAATTGATCATATTCTTTTCGGCATTTTCATACATGGGTGTTTTAATCAATGCAGGAGCAATACAATTGGAACGAATTTTTTGTTTCACCAATTCAAGCGCTAAGGTTTTACTATACGCTTCAATGGCAGCTTTTGAGGCCGAATACATTGCGCCACCTTCATAAGGGAATTCAACCGAAATGGAAGATAGAAAAACCAGTGACGCTCCTTTGTTTATTTTTTTCTTGCGTTGTAAAAAAGCTGTAAGGATAACCGGAGCGATAAAATTAGGATTAAAAGTTTCCATTACATTTTTACGAGCCAGGAAGCCTGTTGGATAAGGTACAACTACTCCTGCGCAATGTACAACACCGTCAATATTCTCAATATCCGCGAATAGCTGCGAAACCGCTTCGTCATCAATAAGATCACAAACTATACTTGAAACATTTTTATTGGGAATCATTGAAGCCGTTTCTTTTAAACGTGTTTCATCTCTTCCTGTTATAATTACATGAGCACCTGCTTCATTGGCTGAAATAGCCACTTGACGTCCAATACCGGAAGAAGCTCCGGTAACCAAAATGCGTTTGTTTTCTAGACTAAATGGCGATGAACTCATACTTCAATTAATTTGGAACAATGAATTTTACCTGTGTTCAAAATAACGGTTGCCCACGATAAACCAACACCAAATCCCGAAAACATAAATGTTTTATTGGCAGTCAAATTAGTTAATTCTTCACCCAATTGAGTAACCATGGTTAACGGAATTGAAGCCGAACTTGTATTACCATAATGGCGTAATGAATAAGGGACTTTTTCGGGTGCTATTTTCAATTTTTTCCGAATGGTCTCGTTCATCAGCAAATTTGCCTGATGCATAACAAAATAATCAACCGTTTCGTTTGTTACACCGGCTTGTTCCATAAGTTCCCGTATGTGTGGGGGAACTACCGTTACTGAAAATGTATATACGTCCAATCCATTCAACCAAACATTTCCCTTGCTGCGTGTAATTCCCTTTTCCACTTCGATCAAATCGTACGTATGTTCATCATACGGATTTCGCAAGCATCCACCCGGAAGATGAATGGCCTCCCAACCTGAGCCGTCAGTACCCAGCGAAAAATGCATGGCCGAAGCTTTTTCATCCCACTCCAATGCTGTTGCGGTTCCTGCATCGCCAAAAAGCGGATAGGTACTTTTATCTAACTTGGTAAGGGCAAACGTTGAAATATCACCAACAAGTAACAATGCTTTTTTTGTTTTAGCCATGTTCATAAAGGCAACAATCATTGACAAACCATAAACAAATCCTGAACAACCCAAGCCTGAATCAAAGGCAATAGTGGTCTTGGGCAATCCCAAACGATCCTGCAAAATTGTGGCGGTTGAGGGCGCAAAATAATCTTTTGATTGTGAAACGTAAACCAATAATTCAATATCTTTTTTATCCCATTTGAGATCGGTAATTAATTTCTCGCCTGCTTGGTAACACAGGTCCGAGCCTGTTACACCTTTTTCGGCAATTCTTCGAAATTCAATTCCTGTTGTTTTTATTAAAAGCTTACGTTCATCTTCGGGAATGGGATCATAGTCGTTATTACTCTCGGTTTTTTTTGGAACACAAGCAGCAATACCTTTTATGGAAACATTTGATGAAGTAAACTGAGCCATTTATCCTTTTTTACTTTTTACCAGATCATATAAATTTTGAATGGTAATGCAACTGCGTAATTCTTCACCGGTAAGTGTGATATCGTGATTGGTGTCGATCATGGCCAAAATAATTAATGCGTGCATTGAACTCCACGACTCCAATTTACGATAATCGGTATCGGGCTTTAATGTTCCCGGTTCAATTTCTTCAATTTCGGTTTCAATTTCTTTGATAAAATCACTTATTGGTATCATCTCTAATTTTTTTAAGGTTGGTTTCTTAACTGTTTCACTGCTAAGACGCAAAACCCTTGCATGGGTTTGCATAAAGTTAAAAAAAAAGGAATATGGACAGGGTGAAAAACCATAAATACGGTTCAAAATCAGTTATAAACAGCTCTATACCGCTTCTATAACGGTTGCCGACCATGAAAGACCCACACCAAAGCCTATGAACATGACTTTGTTGCCAGGCTTTATTTTGCCTGCTTCAACCGCCTGTGCATACGCTAATGGGATAGACACTCCCACTGTATTGCCGATCATTTGCATATTGTTAAACAGTTTTTCATCAGGAATACCCATTTTTTTTGCGATGGTATTGATAATATATAAGTTGGCCTGATGAAAAATAAACAGGTCGACCTGATCAAGCAAAAGATCGTTTTTTGCCAGGGTTTCTTCCACCACTTTAGGCACGCGCTTTATCGAAAATAAAAAAACACTTGTTCCATCCATGTAAAAATTACCATCGGCAGTGATATTTCCATATTCATCCGACTTTTCAACGAACGACTTTTCATTTATAGGATTTCGACAACCACCATCACGCAAAATTATTTTTTCCAAACCTGTTGAGTCAGTCCCCACTACACAATTTCCTATTTTTGCTTTCTCATTAAACGTTACGAGCGTTGCCGAGGCAGCATCGCCAAATATAAAACGCGATGATCTGTCTTTGGGGTGAAGTGTTTTGGTAAGCGTATTTGCGTTTAAAAGCAAAACATTTTTGTATCCGTTATCTACCAGGCCTTTTGCCGCCAATAAGCCGTAAACATAGGCACTGCAACCGTGGGTTTGGTCAAGTGTTCCACAATTTTCACTTAAACCCAGCTG
>JAYUZA010000173.1:0-2534 GCA_043752145.1 Flavobacteriales bacterium | reverse complement strand
AATGTGGTTCAACAGGCTTAGGTTCGGCAGGTGTCAGTGGTGTCTCAACCAATTCCAGTCAAAATGAAATTGGTGTTTTAGGCGATTATTCCTTATGGGGCACAGGAGTTTTTGGTATGGGATGGGCTGCAGCGTATACTGATATGCCAACAACGAGAGATTTTGGTGTGTTTGGAACTGTAAATTATTTTACCGGTACCGGAGTTTATGGATTAAATTCAAATACAACACTGGGCAGTGCATATGGCATGTATTGCGTTGGTAATTTTGCTGTAACCGGTGCAAAAGCGGCAACCATTCCAACTTCACAGGGAAATCAATTGGTGTATTCAATGGAGAGTCCTGAAGTTTGGTTTGAAGATGCAGGTTATTCTAAATTGGTGAACGGAAGTATTCATATTAATTTAGGAGATCTTTTTCTGGAAGCGATCTTAGCTGATGATGATCATCCGTTCTTAATTTTTACTCAAGAAATGGGCGAATCACAAGGACTAATTATAATTCCTGATGCCGATTGGAAAGGATTTACAGTGAAAGAAAAAAATGGCGGAGCATCAAACATTGCGTTTTCATTTAGGATAATGGCAAAACGCAGATTTTATGAAGATGTTAAATTTGGTGTTGATGCCAATCAACCATTTGAAAATAATATTCAAAAAGCAAAACATGTTGAGCCGGCTACAACTGATCCGCAAAAAATGAAACAGTTTGTTGATGAAAAGGAAAGAGAAAAAGAGGTGTTGGATAAAGCCAAAAAAGGCGCCATTAAATAAAGTTGTAAGAGCTTCGAAAAATCCGGAGGTTTTTCATTTCACCATGTTTGAAATAGCTTCAACCCATTTATCGCTGTCGTTTAAACTTTCAACCAATTGAATTTTTTCGCCACCATTGTGCGCAAAAATTTCCTGGTATTCAATACCAATTTCATAAATAGTTTCTAAACAATCGGCCACAAATGCCGGTGAAAACACCAGTATTTTTTTATGTCCGCTTTGAGCAAGCTCTTCCACAACTTTATCGCTGTAAGGTTTCAACCATTTATCGTCAAGGCGCGATTGAAAAGTAGACGTATATTTTCCTGCGGGAATATTTAATTGTTTAACCAACTCACGCGTTGTTGCAAAACAATTGGCTCGGTAACATAAACGGTTTTTATCGGTTATTTTATCACAACAAGAACCTATTTTGCAGCTTCCGTCACTAAATTCCCTGGATGCTTTGGTTATTTGTCTTTCGGGTAAACCATGATAACTAAAAACAAAATAATCGTAATCGTTTATATTGTATTTTTTTGCTTTATCTATCAAAGCATCAATGAATCCTTTATCATCAAAAAAGTTTTGAATGTATTTAACCGGAGGGGCAAATCCCCATTTACTTATTACGCGATTAAATTCTTCAACGCAGGAAGCCGTACTTGAAGTGGCAAACTGTGGGTAAAGCGGTAATACCATGATGGAACTTACATCAGCTGATCTTAATTCATCAACCGCTTGTTGAATTGAAGGCTCCTGATAGCGCATACCTAATGCAACCGTATAACTTTCACCCAATTTTGCCTGAAGTTTCTTTTGCAGGTTGCGGCTGTGAAATAAAAGCGGTGAGCCGTTCTCGGTCCATATTTTTTGGTAAAGTTTAGCTGATTTTCCTGCACGAAACGGAATAATAATACCGTTTACTAAAATGAATCGACCAATAGGATTTATGTCGATCACGCGCGGATCATTTAAGAATTGTGTTAAATACCTGCGAACATCCTTTTTTGAAGGACTCTTGGGAGTACCTAAATTTATTAAGAGAATTCCTTTTTTACTCATTTCGTCACAAACGTTTACGTTCAACGCCACAATAATGTTAAAATCATGAAGGCGTTAAAGACACTAATGCACAAAGGTACATTAAGTTTATTAAGAAGTTTTCTAAATATGTAATGCCCTTTTACCTGTAGCATCCAATGCAGCTTCTTTTAGCGCTTCTGTAAATGTTGGATGGGCATGACAAATGCGTGCAATATCTTCGGCTGTTGCTTTGTACTCCATGGCAACAACGGCTTCCATGATCATATCGGCAGCACGCGGACCTATCATGTGTACACCTAAAATTTCATCGGTTTCCTTATCAGCCAAAACTTTTACAAGTCCGTCAAGATCCATGCTTGCACGGGCCCTGCCGCTTGCTTTGAACGGGAACGAACCTACCTTATAATTTTTACCGGCTTTTTTCAATTCTTCTTCTGTCGCACCTACGGCCGAAACTTCAGGCCATGTGTAAACTACCCCGGGAATTAAATTATAATTGATGTGTGGTTTTTGTCCTGCAATACTTTCGGCAACATAAACACCTTCTTCTTCGGCTTTATGCGCTAACATGGCGCCTTTTACCACATCGCCAATAGCGTATATGCCATCAACGTTAGTTTGTAAATGATTGTTAACTTCAACACGCCCGCGCTCATCCAGTTTTACACCTGCTTTATCCAGGCCCAAATTATCGGTGTACGGTTTGCGTCCTACAGCAACCAGGCAATAATCGCC
>JAYUZA010000172.1:0-6635 GCA_043752145.1 Flavobacteriales bacterium | reverse complement strand
AACAATGCGCGCACCCGAACATCCAAGCGGATGTCCCAATGAAACGGCACCACCGTTCACATTCACTTTAGTAGGATCTAACTTCATTTTTTGTGAATTTACTATACCTACAACCGAAAACGCTTCGTTCAATTCATAATAACCAATATCACTCATCTGTAATCCTGCTTTTGCAACGGCCTTAGGCACTGCAATGGATGGAGTAGTGGTAAACCACTCAGGCGCCTGCTCGGCATCGGCAAATCCTTTGATCTTTGCAATAGGCTTTAAACCTAAAGCATCGGCCTTTTCCTTACTCATCAAAACCAATGCTGCAGCGCCATCATTCATGGTTGAAGCATTGGCTGCTGTTACAGTTCCATCCTTGGTAAATGCCGGTTTTAATTCAGGGATCTTATCAAAGCGTACGTTTTTATATTCTTCGTCCATTTTAAAAATGATCGGGTCTCCTTTGCGTTGTTGTATTTCAACCGGAACGATCTCCTCGTTAAATTTTCCTGCTTCCCATGCTGCTGCCGAACGTTTGTATGATTCAATGGCAAAAGCATCCTGATCGGCACGTGAGATCTTACACTCGCTTGCACAAAGATCAGCTGCATTTCCCATAGGGTAATTATTATACACATCGGTTAAACCATCTTTGGCCAAACCATCAACTACAGTTACATTACCGTATTTATTTCCCCAACGCATGTTTTCGTTGTAAAAGGGAACCTGACTCATGTTCTCCATTCCACCGGCCACAACTACATCGGCATCGCCCAGCATAATGCTTTGCGCAGCGTTCATGATAGCTTTCATTCCCGATGCACAAACTTTGTTAACCGTGGTACACTGAACCGTGTTAGGTAAACCTGCAAAAATTGCGGCTTGTCGTGCGGGAGCCTGACCTAAATTGGCTTGCATTACGCTTCCCATAATTACTTCCTGTACTTCTTTGGGATCAAGATTTATTTTTGCCAAAGCGCCCTTAATAGCTATTGCTCCTAATTTAGTTGCCGAAACACCTGCTAAACTTCCGCCAAAACTTCCCATTGGGGTGCGCACGGCCGATACGATATATACTTCTTTCATGATATGTATGTTAAAATTAATTTTCTATTCTAAATCAGAAATCAGAAAGTTGAAATCAAAAAATCTGACAGGGTTATCTCTCTTCGATTTTCTGATCTCTGATTTCCTATTTTTGATTTTTTAATGATGACTCAGGGCCACCGCTTTGTTAATGGTTTGATTTCTATTCGGCCCAACCGATATAACAGTAATGGGTACACGCAGTTCTTTTTCCAAAAAGCTTATATAGTTCCTGAACGTTTCGGGTAATTTTTCCAGTTCGTGGCAGTTTTCGGTGCCTTCGCCCCAACCTTTCATTTCGGTATAAACCGCTTCAACGGGTTTATTCACGATATCGTAGGGTTGCTTGTCGGTTTTTACTCCGTCAATGATATAATGCGTACAAATTTTTACCGTTTCAAATCCGTTTAAACAATCGGCTTTCATCATGCATAATTCGGTTACACCATTTATCATGATTGCGTATTTCAACGCAGGAAGATCTATCCAGCCACAACGTCTTGAACGCCCTGTGGTACTTCCGTATTCGTTACCCGCTTTACGCATGCGCTCTCCAACCTCATTGTCCAATTCGGTTGGGAACGGACCACTGCCAACACGTGTTGCATAGGCTTTAAAAATACCAATTACTTTACCTATTTTAGTTGGCGCAACACCTAAACCTGTACAGGCGCCCGCAGTTGTTGTGTTGGATGAAGTAACAAACGGATATGAACCAAAATCAATGTCGAGTAAAGTTCCCTGTGCACCTTCGGCCAAAATGTTTTTGCCTGCAGCCAATTGTTCGTTAATGAAATGCTCGCTGTCGATGAGCTTAAATGCTTTTAAAAATTCGATGCCGTCAAACCAATCACTTTCCAATGGTGAAAGATCGTATTCGTATTTATGAAAATCCAGTAATTTTTTGTGTTTCTCAACCAGGTTGGTGTATTTTGTTTTAAAATCGGCTGCAAAAATATCACCTACACGTAAACCATTACGTCCGGTTTTATCCATGTATGTTGGGCCAATTCCCTTAAGGGTTGAGCCTATTTTTTCTTTTCCTTTGGCAGCTTCAGATGCAGCATCCAATAATTTATGCGTTGGCAAAATTAAGTGCGCTTTTTTGGATATGTATAAATGATTTTTCACATCCACATTGTACTTTGAAAGCCCTTCAATTTCCTTGCGTAAAACAATGGGGTCGATCACCACACCGTTACCAATTACGTTCACTACGTTCTTGCGAAATATACCCGAGGGTATTGTATGCAAAACATGTTTTATGCCGTCAAATTCCAGGGTGTGTCCGGCATTGGGTCCGCCTTGAAAACGGGCAATAATGTCATAACCGGGAGTTATAACATCTACAATTTTTCCTTTTCCTTCATCGCCCCACTGAAGGCCTAATAATACATCAACTGACATCTTTTATACGAATTATTTTACAATACTTGTTACTGCCGATGGAACATCGGGATGAATTTGGAACAAGGTATTTAATTTAGTTATTACTAATAATTGACTTATTTTTTCGGTTACGGCTGCAATGGCAATATCGCCACCGCTGTTGCGCGATTTGGTTAAAAAATTAACCATGATATTTAACCCGCTGCTGTTCATGTATTCAAGTTTATTGAAATCGAAAACAATTTTGTTGTCGTTGTTTTTTAAGAGGGTGTCATACTGATCAAGCAAGGGACCCGCAATGGTCTTATCCATTAACCTTCCGTTAAAATGAATTACAGCATGGGTCTTTTTCTCTTCTATGGTGTATTTAAATTCCATTTTTTATGTACTAAAATTATTTGTTTCGTTGTGCGTAAAGGTATAAGGTATGGTGCAGGACTTTAACATCAAACACTTCTTCAATTGTTTTTTTTATGTGTTGTATACGTGGGTCACAAAACTCCAATACTTCACCGGTATCGGTGCATATTACATGGTCGTGTTGTTTGCTCGCATACGATTTTTCAAATTGCGCCTGATTGGTGCCAAACTGGTGTTTGCGTACCAGATCACATGTAAGTAAAAGTTCAATGGTATTGTACAAAGTAGCGCGGCTTACACGATACTTTTTATTTTTCATTTTTACATACAGACTTTCAATATCAAAATGGCCGTCATAATCATAAATTTCATTGAGTATGGCAAAACGTTCGGGTGTTTTACGATGCCCGTGCTGTTCCAAAAATTTCAGGAAAATTTGTCTAACCGTTTCTTTAACCTCTACATCCATTATTACAATTGCTCAGAAAGCCTAAATTATATACTTTAGCATAATAATAACAATCTTTTTATACACTTAAATTTATAGTTATAAGGTAGCGTATGCTGTTTAATTCATTGATATTCTTGTTGTTTGCAGCGTCATTCTTTTTTTGCATGCCTTTAATAAACAGGCTCTCCCTCAATTTAAGGCTTGGATTTATTTTATCGGCCTCCCTTTTTTTTTACGGATGGTGGAATTGGCATTTCATTTTTCTGCTCGTATTTACCGGTCTTATTGATTTTTTAGGAGCTCTTGCCATTAAAAAATGGGAGTCAAAAAAAGTACTTTTCCTGGTATTAAGTTTGGGCGCTAATTTAGGCGTATTGGTTTTTTATAAATATGCATTATTCCTGATATCGGTTTGGTTGGATGTTTCGGGAACAACGTATGAAGGAGCAGAAGCCGATCTGGCACAAAAAGTTTTTATTCCCATAGGACTTAGTTTTTACACGTTTCAATCAATGAGTTATACCATTGATGTTTTTCGCGGAAGAATGCAGCCAACCAATAATCCGCTTTTGTTTTTTTCGTTCATTTCGTTTTTTCCGCATTTGGTTGCAGGCCCTATTGTAAGAGCGCGTGAAATATTACCACAATTAAAAAGAGTTAGAAAAACGACCGAGACTGTTCGGTATCATGCGGTAAAATTGATCATTATCGGGTTTTTTAAAAAGACCGTTTTAGCCGATAATTTGGGTTCTTTTGTAAATGAAGCGTTTGGAGCTAACGATGTTGTTTCAGGATCCAATTACTGGTGGGTTGCTATGTTGGCATTTACATTTCAAATTTATTTTGATTTTAGTGGTTATAGCGATATTGCCCGTGGAATTGCCAAATGCATGGGCATTCATTTCCGCATGAATTTTAATCATCCTTACGGAGCAACATCGTTTCGTGATTTTTGGAACCGATGGCATATTTCTCTCTCGTATTGGTTTCGCGATTATGTTTACATTGGTTTGGGCGGTAATAAAAAAGGAACGGTGCGAGGGCATGTGAATATGTGGGTTACCATGCTGGTTTCGGGTTTATGGCATGGCGCCAATTATACGTACATAATTTGGGGAGCAATTCATGCCTTTTTTTTATCGGTGGAACGAATTTTTGGTTTTCACCATTTTGCAAAAAAGTCGGTGTGGCGAAAAATAATTGCAATACTACTGGTTTTTGTATGCTGCCTTATAGCCTGGGTGTTTTTCAGGGCTAAGGATATGCATCAGGCAGTAGCGGTAATTAATCAACTTTTTTGCTTCGGTAATTATTATGACGGAGATTTTACTGACGCGCATAAGAACGCCATTTTATTTTTGCAAATAGCCATTGCGGCCGAAATTCTTTGGTTATTCGGTTTACGATTTAAAAAGGTATTATCAACCGAAATGAATGTGGTGACTGAAATTGTTTATTTGGCAATTCTCATCAATTGTTGTCTGTTTTTCAGAGGTCCGGGTGAACAATTTATTTATTTTCAATTCTAATGGGAAAAGAAAGAATAATATGGCTGTTATTATTATCTGGAGCAATTGCTTTTGTAACAGGTAAAACATTGAACCGTGGCGATGGAATGGATTTTAGATTAAAAACATTTTGGATCCAAAAAACATTTGCATCACCGGTGTATGATATTGTTTTGCTTGGCGATTCAAGAACCTATCGTGGAATAGATCCACACAGCATAAGCGAAGTCAATGGTAATTTGGAGGTATTGAATTTTGGATATTCATCGGCCGGATTCTCGAATGAGTATATGGAAGCCGGAATAAGTAAATTATCGCCCAATGGAAAAAGAGTGGTGGTGTTTTGCATTACGCCATTTTCTTTAACCAATGTTGCCTGTAAGAACGAGCATTTTTTATTGGAGTCGGCACGCAAAAAGGAAGAGGTGTTGGAAGCAAAGTATTTTTCAGACCTCATGTTTTTTTTCAGACCCGTTGATCCGCAATTTTATTTGCAAGGGAAGTATGCTGATAATTCAATGACTGATTCACTGTTTTATCATCAGGAACCGAAAGATAATGGGTGGGTGGCTTCATGGAAATTAAAGCATGTTTTTGGCGAAACTGTTGAGTCATATAAAAAGGAATTTGAGAACAACTTGCCACAACAAGCAGTTGTGAAAAACATAATTGATCGGGTGCAAACACTTAAGAAGCGTGGTTTTAAGGTTATCGGATTTCGTTTACCGGTACAAAAAGATCTATATGCAATGGAGGAATCGGTTTCCGGAACTTTGTTTAACCAATTGGAGCAAGGGTTTAAAAATTCAGGGGCTTCGTGGCTTGATATTCCTGCGATCACAAATAAAACCTATGATGCCAGTCATTTAGACAAATGGGGTGCCATTTCATTATCAAAACATATAGGCAAAAATATTCAAGTCATCACCAGGTAATATTTCGGTATATTTGACGAGCTGTATTGAGTGAAATATTTTTTATCTATATATTTTGTTGTTTATGTGTTTGCACTTGGCGCACAAAATAACGATGCGCTTCAAAAGCAGATCGACTCACTAAAACAAGCTGTTAAGGATGCAAGGAACGATACGGCAAAAATTGCAGCCATTGCAGCCTGGGATAATTTAATTTATTTCAGCGACCCTGGTCTTGATCAAAAGCTAAACGAACGGATAAAAAAAATATGTGAGACTAATTTAAAAAAGAAGATCACAAAGATCGAGACAAGTAAGTATAAAATAGCGCTTTCGTCAGCGTACAATAATCTGGGAATTTCATCGCGTATTCAGGGCGATTTGAGTAAAGCCGCCAATTATTATATGAAATCGTTGAAATTAAATGAGGAGATCGGGAATAAGAATGGAATTTCAAATGCTTTAACCAATATAGGGTCAATTCATACCGATCAAAAGGATTTTAAATCGGCTATACAGTATTTCAAACGCGCTTTAAAGATCACTAATGAAATTGGTAAAATTGAGGCGAAGCCCAATATTTTGAATAACCTGGGTATATGTTATGCCGAACTTAAGGATCGTGAAACGGCATTCAAATATATGCACGAGGCATTGGCAATAGCGGTTAAAATTGACAGCAAACGTGATATTGCCAGCGCTTATAATAATTTGGGAAATATATATGAGCAAATGCTTTTAACCGATTCGGTCATAAAATACCATATGGCAAGTTTGGAGGTAATTGAAGCCATGGGTGATAAAGAAAGTTTAGGGACGGCTTACATTAATTTAGGACATGTTTATGCGGCTAAAAAGGAGAACAGAAAAGCCATTAAATATTGCGAATTGGGATTAAAGATGGCGAAGGAAATAAATTCGGTTTATCAAATTCAAAAG
>JAYUZA010000171.1:0-2545 GCA_043752145.1 Flavobacteriales bacterium | reverse complement strand
AACCATGACAAAAAAAATAATCACTTCAAAAAATGCTCCTGCACCCATTGGTCCGTATAGCCATGGTGTTTTAATTGGAAACACACTTTACGTTTCAGGTCAGGTGGGAAAAGATCCTGTAACAGGAGAATTAATATTGAGCGATATTAAAAAAGAAACCGCCCGTGTAATGGAAAATGTAAAAGGCATTTTAACCGAAGCGGGAATGGATTTTACACATGTTGTAAAAACTACAATCTTTTTAACCAATCTCGATAATTTTGCGGATGTGAACGAAGTTTATGGTTCATATTTCAGTGGCGATTATCCGGCAAGGGAAACTGTACAGGTATCACGTTTACCTTTGAATGTGAATGTGGAGATTTCGGTTATTGCGGTGAAATAAAACAGAACGCAGATGACGCTGATCCTTATGATTTAATATCATATTTATCAGCGGACATCATATAAATCAGTACCATCAGCGTTCTAATTTCAACGTTTCATTTTTAAATAATACGAATTGTTATTATAGCTCGTGGTGATCCAGAATTCTTTTTTGGTCAGTTTTTGAATATCCCAGGGCAACATTAAATTTTGATTGCTTAATATCACACTTAAAGACGTAGCTCCTACCGTTGATGTACACGTTATTTCAATTTGCTTTCGATCATCAGTTGCTCGCCATGAATTTAACGGTGACATACCGCACGATGGTTTTACAATATTGGATTCTCCCTGATTTCTTTCAAATTCTATTTTGAGTCCCGCGCAATAACCCGGATGAGACGTTAAAGCAGCAAGAGAATCATTCCCATTCACGGTAAATGAAATGATCTCGTAATCGCCAGCTATCCGTTGGGCAGTTCCGGTTAAACCGCCTACTTTTCCACCTTCCGCATATTTTTTGCATCCCCCAAGAAGAAACAGCGCAATTACGAAATATGAAAATATAATACGCATAGAAATATTTATTAATGAAACACTTTCCCCGACTCCAATAAACTTTTTTCAAATTCTTTCATTGAAACACCTGTCGAAATTTTATGTTTATCAAAATAACTCAACATTTTTTCGGTTGGCATATTACCCGTAAGATCATCGGCCGCCATGGGACATCCGCCATAACCTTTAATTGCACCATCAAATCGTTTGCAACCCGATGAATAAGCCGCATGCACCTTTTCTTCCCACGTATCAGGAGTCGTATGCAAATGCGCACCGAATTCTACCAGAGGTATTTCAGGAATAAGCGCATTGAATAAATACGAAATGTTTTCAGGATTACTCACGCCAATTGTATCGGAAAGTGCTAAAATTTTTATTCCCAGTTTTTGGTGTAGTTCATTACACCATCTTATCACAATATCGCTGTTCCACTCCTCACCATACGGATTTCCAAAAGCCATGGAAATATAAACAACCAGTTCTTTTTTATTGCGTACACAAAGGTCCTGAATTGCGCTTACGCGATCCATCGACTCGGCAATACTGGCATTGGTATTTCTTTGCTGAAATGTTTCGCTTATTGAAAAAGGATAACCCAAATATTTTATTTCCTGAAATTCGCAGGCATCCTGCGCTCCTCGCTCGTTCGCCACAATAGCCAGCAGTTCTGTTTTACTCGTTTCCAGATCAAGTTGATTTAAAACTTTTGCCGTATCCACCATTTGCGGAATAGCTTTCGGACTCACAAAACTTCCGAAATCAAGCGTGTCAAAATTACATTTAAGCAATTGATTGATATAATTCGCCTTTAATTCGGTCGGAATAAATTCCTTAATGCCTTGCATTGCGTCACGGGGGCATTCTATGATCTTAATTTTATCCATAAATTCATTTAACTCTGTACGTAATTGCTTTTTTCGAAATCGTTGGATGCTCGTTCCTTACATCTGCTAATTCGCTAATTTTTTATTAATTCCTTATTTATTTGAGAAATCAAAGCCGTTCCCTCATAAATAAATCCCGAATACAACTGCACCAAACAAGCACCGGCATCCAATAAATGTTTTGCGTCTTCTGGGCTATGTATCCCTCCTACTCCAATAACAGGAATTTTTCCTTCAGAACCCTCAACAATGTATTTCACTACTTCCAGCGATCGTTTGGTCAATGGTTTTCCGCTTAATCCGCCTGCACCTAATTTTTCAACCTCTTCTTTTGGTGTAACCAATCCCTCGCGCGAAATAGTTGTATTGGTAGCAACAATTCCTGATAAATTTAATTCTTTAGCAATATCAATTACATCGTCCAATTGCGAATTGGTGAGATCAGGCGCTATTTTCAACAAGACCGGTTTAGGATCTTCCTTTTTCAAATTCGCGTTGATCACCGCACTTAATAGTGCTTTCAAGGGTTCTTTATCCTGAAGCTCTCTTAAATTTGGTGTATTGGGCGAACTTACATTCACCACAAAATAATCAACGTATGGAAATAATTTTTCGAAACAAATTAAATAATCGCTTATCGCATCTTCATTTGGAGTGACTTTGTTTTTTCCGATATTCCCACCTATCACAATATTTTTCGGACGATCCTTTAACAATTCCACCATGGCATCAAC
>JAYUZA010000170.1:0-6659 GCA_043752145.1 Flavobacteriales bacterium | reverse complement strand
ATTTATTACTGATTTACAGTATCTTACGGTCGGATGAAAAGAGTTTAATTATTAACAGATTTTGTGTGAAGAGGATAAAAGTGGGAGAAAATTACTACCAACCTTGTAATCCAATCGATAAAAACCGACCTATCGTTTTTTCAAACGATCCATTTCCCGCTTATCGTCCTTTAATTTCAGTGTTTCGCGTTTATCATATTGCTTTTTACCAACTGCTGTACCTATCTTAATTTTGAACAATCCCTTATCATTTAAAAATAACTCGATGGGCACTAACGTAAATCCTTTGGTTTGAGTAGCCTTTTCAAGTTTTTCAATTTCTTTTTTATTCAGCAAAAGTTTACGGTCCCTTACCGGAATATGATTGTTGTAGCTTCCCGCGGCAAATTCATTGATATTGGCATTGCGTAAATAAACCTCACTGTTGTGAATTACGCAATAGGCTTCGGCAATACTTCCTTTTCCTGCGCGCAATGATTTTACTTCCGTACCGCTCAAAACAATGCCGGCAAGGTAGGTGTCCTTGATGGCATAATTATAGAATGCTTTTTTATTTGATATTTTAACGCTTTGCTGCACCATCCCAAAGGTAGTATAACTATTTGATTTTATATATAAGGGGTTATAGGAAGTGGATTATAATCCCCTGAGGCAAAATTATTAAATTAATAGTGACCAAAATAGGTCTTTTGTGTAAAATCCAACTTTTACGCTGTTATTTTAAAAGTCTATTCCTTGTTTTACTATCTTTAGATATAATGATAAGAATAGGACTTATATTGTTTTTCATTACGTTATCCAACGTTCTTATGAGCCAAATAAAGTGGACTCAGAAACCCTTTTCTCAAAAAAATTTTATTGAAAACAATGGGCAGGTAAAATTTTCTGACGACATAAAAGAACCTGTTCTGTATTTCACGAATCTTGACGGATATAATTATTACTTCACAGCAAATGGGGTTTATATCGGTAAGTATTTTTATCGAAAAACAAAGGGTAAACCCTTTATGTGGATAAGAAAAAAAAAGGAGAACGAAAAGGAAGAAGAGAATGAAACGAGACCTGAAAAATTTGAAAAGATTGTTGAATTCAGGTTTCTAAATACACAGGTCAATCTTGATGTGGTGCCACAAGGCAAAAAAGACCATTTTTATGCGTATTCAGTGTTAAGAGGAAGTAAGGCTGAATCGGTTCGCGCAAGGGCTTTTAAAAAGATCGTGTATAAGAACATTTACGATAAAATTGATCTGGTTTTTGAAATACCCGATGACAGTATAGGTTTAAAATATGCTTTTCATGTTTTGCCTGGAGGCGATCCATCACATATTGAAATGGAATTACCCGGGAAAGGTATTTTAAATTTAGCTGGGAATATTGTGATGAATACCGATATAGGTGAGTTTACGGATCATTCACCCATTGTTTTTTTTGAAACAAGTAAAAAGAGGGTGGAGACGAAATTTCAATTAATAGGCGATAAAAAACTTAAATTTAAAGGGTCAAAAACGAACAATTCAAATGAAGTACTTATCATTGATCCTTGGCTGATACCAACGGACTATACAGGGGGTAAAAACAGGGCGTTTGATGTGGATTATGATTCGCAGGGAAATGTATATGCTTATGGAATGGGAGCTTCGCATTGTGAGCTTGCCAAATATGATGCGGTTGGAGCTTTAGTATGGGTCTTTACTGTTTCTATTTTTACCGGTTATGATCAATATGGTGATTTTGCCATTGACAGAACATCTGATAGAATATACATTGTTGAGGGTTTTGGCATTGCGGGAGCCCAGATACTAAAGATCAATTCGTCTGCAATAACCGAGGCAATTTATCCAGGCACTACGGATTTTCTGGAAATGTGGCGCATTGCTTTTAGTGATTGTAGTAAGCAAGCAGTTGTTTGTGGTGGAGGTGTTGATTTTACATTACCGGTTCAAACTGCATATATAGATACTTCATTGACTTCGCTCACTCTTGTTAGTTATGCTTCCGGGTCCCCTCACGCACTTGATGCAGGTTTGCTTGCTGTTGATGATCTTGGAAACGCTTACGAGTATGTTGTAAGAAGTGCACTCGGATCAGACCCAGGTGATACAACTTTTCAAAACAGGTTGGTAAAACTACCATTGCCAACGATGTCGCCAACTACCTATGTGCGTCACACAGCGCATAATTTTGTTGAAATTCTTAGTAATGTTTATTATTATCCAGACATATTTTCCTATTACTCGGTTGGATACAACGGGTTAGCAACTTCTGGCAATAAAGTGTATTCTTATGATGCCACTAAACTATTTAAATGGGACGGAGACCTTGGTGTTGTTCTTAATTCAAAAAATATTTCTGCCCCGCCTGCCGTATCGTATGCTAAATTTTGGGGAGGTATTTCGGCCGATAGATGCGAAAACGTTTTCATTGGCGACAGTATATATGCGCGACTCTTAAATGATACCCTGTCCCAAATAACTTCATATACGCTACCAAGTTTCGTTTACGATTTAAAATATGATCAAAACGGAACTTTGTATGCGTGTGGTAATGATTTTGTAACGGCTATAGATGTTTCAGGTGATGTGCCGTCATGTTCTGTAGTAATGAATGTGGACCTGTTTGTAAATGATAGTTGCGGCACACTTCCAATGGCTATTGCAAACGTTACAGGTGGAATAAATCCTGTAGTTGAATGGAATACAACGCCACCAACGTTTAATGATACGTTGATTGGGGTTCCTCCCGGAGAATATATTGTTACCATTACCCAAGGAAATTGTGAAAGCAGCAAGTTTACCGACACAATTCAACTCACCGGGCTTTTAGCATTTTTACCAACGTATACTATTACTCAACCTGTTTGCCCTTCCAATTCATTTAGTTCATCGATTACTGTAAATACTTCTGGTGGATCAAGTCCTTTTAATTATTATTGGTCGGGAGGTTTACCGAATTCAAATTATGTTACAGGACTAACGGGCGGAACCTATACCGTTACCATTGTAAGTGCCGATTCATGTATGATGGATCTGATTATTCCGATCGTTCCTGTTTCACCATTTGCAATAACCGCTACAAATGTTGCTCTCGATTGCTACAAACCTAATTCAGGTTCCATCACTGTTGTTGCAACAGGAGGAACGCTACCGTATAACTATAACTGGGTTGGATATCCTTTGGCTGATACAAATATTCTTTCGGGTCTCGCTAACGGTTTGTATTCAGTCGCTGTAACCGATTCCAATAATTGTGTTGCCACATCACAAGCATCGATTGAGGGAATAGGAAATGGAAGCCTGGAGAATTTTGAATCAGTTAATATTTTTACACCGAACAATGACGGACAAAATGATGTGTATTTTCCTTTTGCCGAATTTGTTGACCCAAATATCATTGTTGAAGAATATAAATTTCAAATTTTTAATCGTTGGGGAGTTAAATTGTTTGAGACCATGAGTATAAATGAAGGGTGGAACGGAACAAGCAATAGCAAACGACTTGTTGAAGGAGTTTATTATTATATTATTGAAGGAGTTGATTATTGTACGGGGAATAAAGTCATCAAAAAAGGTTCTGTACAACTTTCACGTTAAGTTTCTTTAATCAGCTAAGAGAGTAAGTATAACAGCCAT
Source organism: Flavobacteriales bacterium (assembly GCA_043752145.1). Classification (GTDB taxonomy): domain Bacteria; phylum Bacteroidota; class Bacteroidia; order Flavobacteriales_D; family UBA2798; genus DASPJQ01. The sequence goes on along the minus strand of JAYUZA010000170.1, from coordinate 3,030 downwards.
GCCTTTTCCCTTTTCGTTGCGACTTATGTTTACCCAATTTCCCTTTTTATGATTATACAGGTCAAGCCTTTGTGTGGTTATTTTAATAGCGCTGTTTCGCTCAGCCGGCAATTCAAGTTCATTGCTGCTTATACCGATCCCGTTATCAGAAATATCAATTTTTAATTGATTTTTATCATCATACACACGTATCAGGATTTTTCCGGTATAATCAATTCCTTTAAACCCATGTACAATGGCGTTTTCGGCAAAGGGCTGCAAAAGCAGGGGAGGGATTCGGTAAAAATCGGGTTGATCAACCAATTCAATTTTTATTTCATACTCAAAACTATTGCTGCGGTTCAGTTTTTCCAACTCCAGGTAATTGGTCAATAATTTTAATTCCTGATCAAGGCGTATGGTTTCCTTAGGTGTTAAGTCAACCATACCACGCATTAAACCCGAAAATTTTTGAATGTAAAAATTAGCATCTTCATTCCTGTTTTGGCTAACCAAATTTTGAATTGAATTTAAACAATTGAAAATAAAATGCGGGTTCATTTGCAAACGCAAGGCCATTTGTTGGATTTCCAGCAATTCGTTTTCCAGTCGTAATTGATTACTTATGCGCTCCTGTTTTTTTCTGTTTCGATAAGTCAAACCAAAATAGATCAAAAACAATACTAGTAAAACACCAAGAATAACAGTTGTATAAAACCATGTTTGCCTGAACCATGGATTGGTAATAACAAATTTAAATTGTAAAGGTGTTTCGGTCCAAACACCATTTTCATTACACGCTCTTACCAAAAAAACATAATTCCCCGGATTTAAATTTGTGTAGTTTACCTCGTTGTTAGTGCTTAATGGCGACCAATTGTTTTCCAATCCTTTTAATTTCCAACGGTATTTTACTCCATCGGGGTTAAGCTGATTGATACCATTGAATTTAAAACCTAAATGATTTTGTTTATACGAGAATTCAACATTGGTAAGTGTATTTTCATTGGAGAGTAAGTTTTCATAAAACAGATTTATCTGCTCAAAACTTAATTTTGGGGCGAGATTATTTATTTGTTCAAAGGCAGGCTGAAAAACGGTTAAACCGTTAATGGTTCCGAAAAGCAGCGTATTGTTCATTCCTTTGGCAACAGCGTTTTGACTGCATTCAATTCCTGAAAATCCTTCATTAGCCGAAAAAACCGATATTCTAAATTCCGGGTCACCTTTACTTGATTTAGCCACCGAACGGTAATGAAGTTTTACAATTCCCTTAGCTGTTCCAAAATAAAGTGACGATTGGTGATTGACGCAAAAATAAATATTGTTGAATCCTTCGGGCAACTCAACTTTAATGAATTTTAGATCCTTACCGTAATATCCCGCTCCCGAGGGTGAACCGATCCAAATACGGTTCAAATCATCTTTTACAACCGATCTTACAGTGGTTCCCGGAAATCCTTTTCCTTCTGATAAGTTTTTTGAAACATGCGTTTTTTCATTGTAATGGACCAAGCCGGATCCTTCGGTAGCCACCCAAATTTTTTCACCGTCAACCAGCGTTGAGTTGATCCGGTTGTTGGGTAAATGATTTGATCGGTCAAGCGTAAACGAATATTCAAGGTTATTTTCAAATACAATTAAGCCGCGCGATGCGGTTGAAATAAACAAGCGATGATCTTTTGTTTCAAAAATATTTTTGATCCATTTTCCTGTATGTGTATTGAAATTATCGGCATGAAAAAAGGCCTCGTCTTTGTAGATCCACATGCCATCTCCTTCGGTGCCTAAAAATAATTGGTCATGATAGGCTGAATAATGTATTGTTTTAATTTTTGAATCGGTAAATCCGTTTTTACTATTGTACTGGATTATTTGTCCGTTATTTATCGCGGTAATTCCCGGTGCCGATGTGCCCAGCCAAATGGTTGAATCGGGCCCCTGCAAACAGGAATATACATTTTTACCTTCAAGCCCTGTTTTATTGGTGTAATGAATAAATAATTGGCCGTTGTAACGACTAATTCCTCCACCCGAGGAACCTATCCACATATTTCCCCAACTATCTTCCAGCAACGATACAATATTGTTGCGTGAAAGGCCTTCCTGCTCGGTAATATGATCGGTTTTTTTGGTGATGGTATTGTAAATAAAAACTCCATTATTGCCAGTGCCTATCCATAAATTATCATGACTGTCGTAATAAAAGCATTGAATAATTTCTTCGTTTGAAAGCTTAGGAAATTTTATACTTGAAAATTTATTGTTTTCCAAAATGTAATTTCCTCCACCATAGGTGCCAATCAGTAATTTTTTACCGAATTCGGTAAAGCTTCTTATGGCCGTTACCTTTAAACCGTTTTTACGGGCCAGTAATTTTGTCTCCAGTTTATTGTTTACGCGTTTTATTTCAATAACACCGTAATTATTCCCAACATAAATAGCATCGTTAAATAATATACCGCTGCTCACCACATCATCGGCATCGCGAATGGGATAATTTATTTTTTGAAGATTTGAATAGGTTCCAATGTAAATATGTTTGACCGTACCAACTAAAATACTGTCTTTTGTTATTGGTAAGATAAGCGATACAGGTTCATTTGCATTGTTTACAGCGTTTACAGGATGCAGAATTTTTCGTTCGTTAAGATCATAAATAGAGAATCCGGTATTGTGTGCGATGTATACATTGCTTGATTTGGCCACAATTTTACTCACGAACAAAAGTTTTTGTTCGGTCAAAAAGGGCTCGAATTTTTTACCGTCAAAACGGGCAATGCCACCGCCTTTGGTTCCCATCCAAATATAGCCGCTTTGGTCCTCATACAAACCAAATACCTGCGATTGTGGTAAGCCTTCGGCAACAGAGAAGTTTTTTAACGAATATTGTTGTGCAGATGCGTTAAGGCAAATAAAAAAAGCCAAGCTTATTAGGCCGGCTTTTAAATATTCTCTACAATTTAAGATTTTAGATTTTAGAAGTGTGATTTGAATCCAATACATGTTATCTAAATCAAAAATCTAACTTCTTAAATCTAAAATTATTTC
>JAYUZA010000169.1:0-2553 GCA_043752145.1 Flavobacteriales bacterium | reverse complement strand
ATCTGAAAAACATCGATCTTTCATCAGCAAATATTCATTTTTTTATTGGGCCCGAAGGCGATTTCACACCAAAAGAAATTGAACTGATGCAAAAAAATAAATGCAAGCCTGTTACCTTTGGTGAAACAAGGTTAAGGACCGAAACAGCGGGAATTTATTTGGCTGCCGCGTTGAAATTTCGGATGCAATAATTCTTCAACCCGACTTCTTTTTCTACAATAATTGTTGGGACATTTAACCAAAACCGTATTTCTACGTAAAAAGTACTTGCGTAGAAATACGTAAAATTCACGTATTTCTACGCAAATTTCAACGAGCACCGAAACGTTATAGGGTCATTTTTAAGTAATTGTATGAACGGCATTTCAATCATGTGTATAACCCCGTCATTAAAACGTTATATTGGACATGAAGAAAATTACTTAACCCTTAAATTTTAAAATTATGCCTGTAACAGGAAACGAAGGTGGTCCCATCTCTAATGCAGATGCGCAGACCTGGATCAACAACTTTAAAAACGCTTACCCCAACGAAACATTTTCTCACTTGTTCGGAATTAACGTTATCAATTCTGTTCTTGCACAAACAGGTTGTTTGGGATTACGTTTTTACAATGCATTGGATCCGCAAAGTGTAAAAAAGATCATTATTTATGGTGTAGGCTCAAGTGGTGATGGACTAAACACATATATTGCCGATTACGCAGTTCCATGTCCGCCAAGTACAAATTGCAGCATGGCTGTAACCGGAAATGAAGGAGGGCCTATTACAAGTCCCAATGCCGTAACATGGATCGCTAGTTATAAAAGCGCATACCCTAATGGAATTTGGGCGCACTTGTTTGGTATAAATGTTATGAATTCGGTTAAGAACCAAACAGGAAGCTGTGTTGGTTTTAGGGTACACAATGCGATTGACCCACAGGGAGCAAAAAAATTAATTATTTACGGGGTTGATGCATCAGGCGCTCATTTAACATCTTATATTGCAGAGTATGCCCTACCTTGTCCACCGAATTGCGGCAGACCATAAACATATAAATGGATAGTATACACGCTATATTAATTTTAGGAAAATGTTCTTCTTTTTCTATACTGATCCCTTTACTTCTTTCATTAAATTACATAAGAACCTTTAATTTATCGTTAAAGGTTCTTTTCATATATATACTCTTAAGTATCCTCGTGGAAATATTAACAGGGTATCTTTCAATTAACAACATTAACAATCTTTTCATATACTACTATTTCTCCTTTCTAGAATTCGTTTTGTTCGTGATAATTTATTTTCACATTTTAAATATCTATCGAAAGAAAATGCTAATGTGGTGCATTATTTCAATCTTCGGATTAATTTGCCTAATTGATTTTCTTTTGCTTGGAGGGGATAATAAAATGAATGAACTATCTAGAAATGTTGAATCTGTTTCTTTAATCACTTTGTCAATTTTTTACTTTAACTCTCTTATTAAAAATTCAGACGGGCAAAATTTGCTTCAACAATTTTCCTTTTGGTTCAATTCTTCTATCATAATTTACTTTTCAGGTTCCTTTTTTATTTTCTTATTCAGCAATTACATGCTTGATGAGTCACCTGATACTTTTTTTGCTATTTACGCCATACACTCGATATTTAATATTATATTTAACATACTATTAGCCATTTCCTTAACAAAAAAAACAGATGTCGCCTAGCATAATTATCATATTTGGTTGTTTGGGCATGTTCATTCTTGCCTTTGGCATTGTTTTGTTCGTTATTGCCTACCAAAAAAAGGTATTGGCCAGTCAAAACGAAATGCAGTTAGCCGAAAACAAATTTCAAAACCAATTAATTGAGGCAACACTTTTAACCGAACAGGAAGAACGCGAAAAAATTGCTAAAAATTTGCACGATGACCTGGGAACTTCTCTCAACATCATTCGCTTAAACCTCCAAAAACTTGCCCGCAATACCGGTAATGAAGAAATTGTTAAAACCGTTTCGCAAACCTCGCTTGATATGATAGCAAGTGCCATGCAGGATGTACGTTCTATTTCACGCGACCTTATGCCTGCAACGCTTATGAAACTTGGCTTTATACAATCAATGAAAGAACTGGTTAAACACATTAATGAATCAGGACAAATAACATTTGAGTTCAATACCGTTCCTTTCGATAAAAAAATAGAAGAAAAAACCGAAGTGCAACTGTACCGCATTTGCCAGGAAGTGATAAACAATATTCTTAAACACGGTAAGCCAACGGCCATATTAATGCAATTATCGTTTAAGGATTCCATTTCGGTTATGTTTAAACACAATGGCATTGGCATAACCGATGAGGAAATACGAAAAATTTATGCTTTAAACAAAGGTGTTGGATTAAAAAGCATTGAAAGCCGCATACGCATGATCAACGGAAAAATAACCTATATTCAAAAATCAACCCATGAGTCAGCAATTGAGATCACAGCCAAAGTCTAAAAAAAGCATCACCATTGGTGTTATTGACGACCATATTCTTTTCCGAAAGGGCATGATATCTCTTTTGGAAGAGTATCCTGAAATAAA
>JAYUZA010000168.1:0-2561 GCA_043752145.1 Flavobacteriales bacterium | reverse complement strand
AATTGCGGAACGGTAACACCAATAAAATAATCCTGAAAATTAAAGGGAGTAGGGCGGTCTTTTGCCACAACATTATTAAGGGTAAAATCAACACCGGTACCGGAAAAAGAAATATCGCTTTTTGAAAATGCCGAACGGTTATATCCCCAACTAAAGAAAAACTCGCCTTTTTTAAATTGCCCCGGCTTAGCCGCAACATGATCGCTACAGGTGGTACACTTATTTTTACGCTGTGCCATCACAAAATGGTAAGGTAATAGCAACATAAGCATGATCAAAACCCGTATCTTCATAATTCTTGCGTATTTTCCTCCACAATTTTATACAAATATATACCTTAGGACATCGTTGGATACCTCAAAAAAAATAAAATTATTGATCATTGCCGCACACAGGCACAACAGGTCGCCAAGTCAGCGATTTAGATTTGAGCAATATTATGAATCCTTTTCAAAGAACGGTATACAGCATAAACTGAGCTATATCATAACCGAAAGGGACGAACGCTATTTTTATTCGCAGGGATATATTTTACAAAAGTTATGGATCCTTTTTAAAGCCTATTTAAAGCGTTGGAGGGATGTTTTAACTTGTGGTAAATACGATGTGATATTGATCCAACGCGAGGCTATAATGACCCGTACAACCCTTTTTGAGCGCTTGATGTCAAAAAGGAAACCGGTTATTTTTGATTTTGATGATGCCATATGGAAAATGGATGTTTCGGAGGCTAATCAAAATTTAAAATGGATGAAGAACCCGAAAAAAACGGCACGTATTATTAAACATTCAAAACTTGTTATTGCAGGAAATGTGTATTTACAAAATTACGCCAGTGAATTTAATGCAAATACGATCCTCATTCCAACCACTGTTGATACTGATGTTTTCAAACCAAAAGCACAACTAAAAAAAACAATAACCATTGGGTGGAGCGGGAGCAAAACAACTATTAAACATTTTGAAAGGGCAACAGAAGTTTTAAAAGGAATAAAAGAGAAGTTTGGCGATAAAGTGGATTTTAAAGTCATTGGCGAACCCAGTTATTCGAACGAAGTTTTGGGAATTACCGGTACGCCCTGGAACCCGAATACTGAAGTAGATGAGCTTAATTCAATTGATATTGGTATAATGCCTTTGCCCGATGATGAGTGGTCGAAGGGAAAATGTGGTTTGAAAGGTTTAACGTATATGGCTCTTGAGATCCCCACCATTATGTCGGCTGTTGGTGTGAACACCGAAATTGTTGAACAGGGTGTGAACGGATTTTTATACACTACCGATGTCGAATTATTTTCGACATTGGTACGTTTACTGGAAGATAAGAATTTGCGCAGATCGGTTGGAGAGGCGGGACGCAAAACAGTGGTAGAACATTATTCGGTTCATGCACAAAAAAGTAAATATTTGGAAGCTATTAGAACATTAGCAAAACGTTGAGATTTTATCTCACATTGTTTTCGAGCTTATCAAATGATGATTGCCATCCTTTAACGCAATCGTTAGCCATATCAGCAGGTAAACCGGCATGATGCAATGTCATATTCGTGTTACCACTCACTTCTTCAAATTCAAGTGTCAGCATAAGTTCCATTGGCCATTCGCCCGGCATATTATATTGTGAAGCAGGAACAATATTTCCACTTTTATCGGCAAAACTATCGGTTACAACTATTTTTTTCATCGGTATAATTTCTTTGTATGTACCGGTTGACCAAATTTCTTTCCCGTCAGGACTTTTCATAGCACTTAAGTTTTTTCCGCCCACTTTAAAGTCGATAGCACAACTTGTACAGGTATATTCTTTTGGTCCCCACCATTTTTTACAGCTTTCGACTTCTGTCCATGCTTTCCAAACCGTATTTAATGGAAGGTTAAACTGTCGTTTGATGGTAATTGTTTGAAGGTTTTCAGTGGTTGGAGTTTCAGTCATTTCTTTAGTGTTTTAAGTTAATGTCAGGCTGTAAAGTTGTATTGAATGGAGCAGGGTTGTATTGCAGAACTATTTAATAAAGTTACAAGATTATTTTTGGCACGATAGGAACGAATGATCACCAACCTGTAAAAAATGCAAACTTGTATTTGAATGATATAAGTAAAACTTAATTTAATGTACATTTCTTTGTGTGTACTAATAACTAATAAACATAAAAACTAACGTTATGCAGATCAAAACAAAATTAAAAATTTATTTCCCTGTTTTACTCCTTACAGGTTCACTAATGGCCTGCACGGGCAATGCAGCCGAAGAGAATGCGGAAGCTGCTCTTGTGGAAAACGAAGCCCTTATAAGTGATGATTCGAAAGAAGCCGATGTCAATTTTATTAAGGAAGTTGCTACTATCAATTACGAAGAAATTGAACTTGGAAGACTGGCACAGGCAAAAGGAAGTATAACAGAGGTAAAAGACCTTGGCAAAATGATGGAAGATGATCACTCACAAAACCTGGCTGAAGTTAGAGGTCTTGCAAAAAATAAGGGAGTAAATATTCCTGAAAAAACTCCCAATGAAGTTAAGGACAAATTTAAAGATCTTAATGAGAAATCGGGATCTGATTTT
>JAYUZA010000167.1:0-2566 GCA_043752145.1 Flavobacteriales bacterium | reverse complement strand
TTCGTCAATAATATAATGATCGGCAGCTGCAACAGTAATAACAGCATTCTTATTTAAGTCTTCAATTTTAAAACAGGCGTAGGCTACACACGGACCCGTATTTCTACGGTCGGGTTCAGTTAATATCTGACCGCTTTTTAATTCGGGAATTTGTTTTTTTACCAATCCTTCATAATCGGCACTGGTCACTATAAAAACATTTTCTAAGGGCACAATACCATTAAATCGTTCATAGGTCTGGCGCAACAACGACTTGCCGGTTCCCATCAAATCATGAAATTGTTTAGGGTTTGCAGTACGACTCATTGGCCACAAACGACTTCCAACTCCACCGGCCATAATAACCACATAATGGTCCTTAATATCCATCACTAAATAAAATTAAGCTACAAAGGTGGTAATTAGTTCTTAAGTTTTACCAACGCTTGCTTTAAATTTTGGTAAACTTTCTCAATATCTTCCATTTTGCAGGTACCTACCGACAAACGGTACCATGTAGACTCGTTATCGGCCCCAAAAGCGTTAAACGGTACAAGGGCAACACCCGCATCATCAAGAATGAACTGCGTTATGGCCCTGGTCGAATTCAATACATCACCATTGGGTAATTTCATTCCCTTAAGGTCGAATTGAACCGTGAGATATATGGCAGCTTTTGGTTGAATGGCATTTACCTTGAATCCTTCATTTTTCAAGCGCGAAAAAACATCAAAAAGACCTGTGAGTCGTTTATAAATTTCGCTTTTAAATGTAGTTGTGAATGTAATATAGGCTGCTGTATTATTTAAAAAATCGGCAGTAGCCAATTGCTCGGGTTTAGGCGACCAAGCTCCAACATGATTTAAAATATTTTTCATTTTGTCAATGATATACACAGGACCCATAGCCCAACCTACACGCACGCCTGTTGCAGCCAACGATTTTGAAATACCATCAACATAAATTGTATAATTTTTCATTGCGGGACGTAAACGAACAGGATCAACGTGCTCACAACCATCAAAGGTTAAAGCCCAATAAATTTGATCATACATCACGTACAATGGTTTTTTTCCCGGTTCACGGTTTGCATTTATTTCAAGTACCAGATCACAAATTGACTCTAATTGTGCCCGCGTAAAAACCGTTCCAGTTGGATTAAGCGGTGAGCACAAAGAGAGCATAACAGCATCTTGTAAATGCGGCCTTAACTCATCAGCCGTAGGCATAAAATTATTCTCGGATTTTGTTTCCAACATTACCTGCTTTGCCTCGGTCATATGCGAGTAATGATTGTTATTCCACGAAGGAACGGGGTAAACAACCTTATCGCCCGCGTCAACAACTGCCCTGTAAATGGCGTAAATAATGGGGCGCGCCCCTGCCGACACTAAAATTTCATTGGGTGTATAATTATATCCGCCTTGCTTGGTTAAAAAATCAGCAATGGAATTGCGCAAAGCCGCCATACCATTGGCCTCAGGGTAATTGGTATCATCGCTGTTATAATGTGCAATTATGGCCTGCTTTAGTTCGGCAGGAATGGCAAATAACTTAGGATCAAAATCACCAATGGTGAAATTGTAAATTTTTGCGCCTTTGGCAACCTTCTCGCGGATCTCTCCGGCAAGTTTGATTATCTCAGAACCAATAAGGTTCTCGGCCATTTTTGATGCTATTAGCTTGTTTTCTGCCACAAGTGTCTCCATTCTTAATAATTATTGGTTTGAAAAGTAGGAATATTTGGTTCTTTCACAACAGGAATTTAAAATAAAAAATCAACTATTATAACAGCTTATTAACTATTTGGGCGTGTCCCTAAGGGCCGGGCTATTCGCTGCAAGTCCTCACCATTCGTTCCTCATGTCTGCGGGCTTTACGCTGTTATCCCTCACGCGGTTCTCCCAAAGTAAATACACGTAAAAAAAATAATTTCACCTCTGCATCAATCAATAAAATATTAATTTTAGTACAAATTAAGTTTAAACGTTCTAACAACCACGCATGATTAAAAAGATCATTAAAACAGGACTCATTTTTATCGGATTTTTTATTCTTTCCACTGTTATTCACGTATTATCGGTGGGCTTTTTTCATCATTCATGGTCGCCACTCATGGTTCGTAAAAACTATACCGCCATTGGCAATAACGAACAATATTCGGGCATGCAGCGCTATGTACCGATCGACAGTATTTCGCCAAACCTTATTTTAGCTGTAATGTGTGCCGAAGATCAAAAATTCCCCACCCATAACGGATTTGACTTTGATGCCATTGACGAAGCCGTTGAATACAACAAGACCCACGAAGACAAAAAAGGGGCAAGTACCATAAGCCAGCAAACTGCTAAAAATGTTTTTATGTGGCAGGGCCGAAATTGGATCCGCAAGGGATTTGAGACTTATTATACTTTTTTAATTGAAACATTGTGGTCGAAAAAACGCATCATGGAAGCGTATTTGAACGTAATTGAAATGGGCGATGGAATTTACGGAGCCGAAGCAGCCGCACGTCATTACTTTGATAAGAGTGCTTATGAATTAAACGTACACGAGGCTGCTTCCATTGCAGCAATTTTACCCAATC
>JAYUZA010000166.1:0-15871 GCA_043752145.1 Flavobacteriales bacterium | reverse complement strand
CTTTGTGCTATCTATGGTGATGTGCAAGTTGCGAGAATCAACCGGCAGCCTATGGCCATCAATCGGTGTGCACTTTATTAAAAACGGCTTAGCTTTCTTTATCCTATTCAATATCGCCCAATACTTGAGTTAAATCCAGCAGACATGCATTACATAAACATGCAGACGATCGTTTAAATAAATATGTAAAATTGTGAAGTTGATTCTGATTCTTAATTTACTTCTGATAGAATTAACTTCATATGAGGTCATCACAGTTATTTACCAAAACTCGCAAAGAGGCACCAGCCGACGAAACGTCTAAAAACGCTCAGCTTTTAATCAAAGCCGGCTATATTCATAAAGACGCGGCAGGTGTCTATGTGTGGCTGCCGTTAGGCCGATCGGTCCTGAATAATATTATCAGTATCATCCGTGAAGAAATGAACGGCATTGGTGGACAGGAAGTAATCATGAGTACCTTGCAACGGCAAGAGCTTTGGGAAACGACCGACCGGTGGAATGACGAGCAAGTTGATGTCTGGTTCAAAACTGAATACAAGAATGGCACGCAGGCTGGTCTTGCTTGGTCGCATGAAGAGCAAATGACCGATATGATGAAACAATTTATCGACAGCTACCGTGATTTGCCACGGTATGTGTATCAGTTTCAGAATAAACTTCGTAATGAGACTAGGGCTAAAAGTGGAGTCATGCGCACACGCGAATTCATCATGAAAGACCTGTACTCTTTTGCTCGCACAGAGGCCGAACACAAGATATTTTACGATAAAGTTACCGACGCTTATCTTCGGATTTTTGAACGGCTTGGAATAGGCAAAAGTACGTTTTTCACATTTGCGTCTGGTGGTGCATTTGCTGAGTTTTCCCACGAATTTCAAACTATCTGCGAAGCCGGCGAAGATATTGTGTATCTAGACCGCGCCAAAAAGATCGCTATAAACGAAGAAGTTATGCGCGATGATGTATTAAACTCTTTGGGTGTAAATTACCGGTTGCAAAAACCCTGGCGTTGACACCTTATTAAGAACACTCACGTTTACAAGAATAAGCCGAAAGTATCTCGAGCATTTGATTACAACCGCTGCAAAAATAACGCTTGATGTATCCAATAAAGTCGGAATAATGTTTAAAGAAGGAAAGTACCGACTTATTGCCGGTCTTACAGGTCCTGAAAACGACCAATCAAATAAACTAATTGCCGACACAACATCAAATTTCGAGCCTTGGAATAAGCGGAGGAAACCATACGAGGTCTTTAAGGAAAACACAATGCAACTATTCAAAGGTTCGGTTTTATATTTCTACACGCCAACCATGGTGTTGAACAAAGACAATGTTTTTCTCTTTGACTTCAAAACAAATATGCGAATTTTAAATTTTTCAATGGACACAATAAAGATCGAGCCTATTATGTATCCAAACCTAATGTACAAGAACTATAAGGAACTTTATTATTTTGCCGGAACACATGAGATTTTTCATACGACTCCAAAAAACATAGACAAACAGGTATATAAAGAAGATCCGGAACGGGATGCGTTTATTCTTGAAAACCGACTATTTCGTAAGAGAACCGCTATTAACAGGAAAACCGTAAAATAACCTGCGATTACCGTGTGATGACCGTAAGCCAAAAAAACTATATTTACCTTAAATTTATAGGTATGCCAGCTATATCAATGAAGAAAAAAAATCTCAAAAATTGAGCAAACCAGCAATAAAAATTTGTTGGCTGATATTTATAAACTACTTGACCTTGCCGACCAAACGGATGATTTGATCAAATTATCAGATGATCAAAAGAAGTCAGTTAGGCGTGGATTGCGAGACATCGCTCAAAAGAAAACCATTTCTCATCATAAAGCCAATAAAGAAGTTGAGAAATGGCTCTCAAAATAGTTTGGACCTAAAACGCCCAAAAAAACAGGATGGATATTCTTTCGTATTGGGCCGAAAGAACTTTATCAAAGCGTTATTCTAAAAAATTAAATCAAATTTCTGTTCAAAATGCTGCTCTTTTATCAAGACATCCAAATCTTGGCAAAAAGACAGACATGAAGAATATTCGCTGCCAAATCATCAAAGATTATATCATGCTTTATAAAGTGGTTCACTCCACTCTTTTTGTTGTCTCAATTTTTGATACCAGACGACATCCTAAGAAAATTCGTAAAGAATTAAGGTAACCAACCCCCTAACCTGGTTGCACCCACCCAACGGTACCGACCTCACTAAATTTTAAACTCGATTTTCTCCTTCAAATTCAGTCAGTTAAAAAATATTTTGAAAATAAATTTGCGCAACCAAATAATTGCACATATATTTGCAACCAGATAATTGCGTATAAATGGAAACAAGACGAGACGTATTTCAGGCAATAGCCGACCCCACCCGAAGAGCGATTTTGCTTTTGCTTGCCTCACACGCAATGACACCCAATGCACTGGCCGAAGAATTTAATACCAGCCGGCAAGCTGTTTCCAAACATATTCAAATTCTTACCGAGTGCGATCTGGTAAAACAAGAACAAAAAGGAAGAGAAATTTATTATCATATAAACGCAAGCGAATTGAAAGAAATAGACCAATGGATCGACCAATTCAGAAAGATATTTGAAACACGATTCAACCAACTCGACAATCTATTATTAACTCTTAAAAAGCAGAAAAAATGAGCATGACATTATTCAACGACTTCACTGTCGACAAAACAAATAACACGATCACCATTAAACGTGAATTCGCGGCCGACCGCCCAACTGTTTGGGATTGTTATACCAAATCCGAGATCCTTGATCAGTGGTGGATGCCACATCCATGGAAATCGCGCACAAAATGCATGGATTTTCGTGAAGGTGGTAAATGGCATTATGCTGCGGTTGGACCTAATGGTGAAGAACACTGGGCCATTGCCAGCTATATAAAAATTGAACCACAAAAATTGTTTCTTGCACACGATGCTTTTGGTGATTCCGATGGAAACATCAATAAAGATATGCCACAATCAAAATGGACCATGAATTTTAGCGATATGGCCCGCCCGGATGACGCGGTCGGACGGGATAAGAATACGCTCGTGCATGGAATTATGCAGTTTCCTGATTTAGCTCAATTGGAACAAACCATCGCTATGGGCTTTAAAGAAGGGCTTACAATGGCTATGGAAAACCTTGATGCAATGTTAGCGAAGAAGTAAAATTTGAACGTTTCGATCAAGCATGGAAAAAACTGATCGAAATGGACTTTGAGCAAATCAGTAAATTTTTAATAATAATAAAATTTAAATATAATGGCACTCATAGCAACGTTATCAATTATTGCAGGCATACTTTCTTTATTGTGCTTGTTGGCTTTGCACTTTTTAAGTCCCGAGTTTAAACCCAGCTGGCGAATGGTAAGCGAATATGCAATGGGAAAATATAAATGGATCCTCACACTTTTCTTTTGCTTTTGGGGCCTAAGCACATTGCTTGTTGCGGGCTTGCTTATAAATATTGTTACAACAAACTTCGCGATTTTAGGAGTGATTTTAATTGCTGTTTCAGGTGTAGGCGCATTTATGGGTGGTATGTTTGACATAAAACATAAACTTCATGATTTTTCCTTTTTGTTAGGAGTCCCGACTTTACCCATTGGTGCATTAATCCTAAGTTACCACCTTCTTCAGAATGAACATTGGAGCGTCAATAGTGCAATTATTCTGTTCTCGGCACATTCAATTTGGATTAGTTTAGTGTTAATGGCTGTTTCCATGATCCTACTGATATCAGGCTTTAAAAAAGCAGGAATAAACATGGGGCCAAATGCAGAACCCCCCAAATCTGTTCCCGAAGGTGTAATTGCGATAAGTGGTTATTCAAACCGGCTTTTGGTTTTCTTTTATATTTTTTGGGTTATCGTGATTGCACAAACTTATTTATCAATTTAATTAATCAACTATGACAAATCACTTGCTATTTGACTTTACTGTTGACAAAGCGTCAAAAACGGTATATGTAACAAAAGAATTTGATGCCGACCTATCACTGGTATGGGATGCATTTACCAAACAGGAAATTTTGGACCAATGGTGGGCGCCTAAACCATTTATGTCAAAAACAAAAGCTATGGATTTTAAAGTAGGCGGACGAAGATTTTACGCCATGGTGAGTCCCGAGGGAGCGGAAATGTGGCAACTCCAGAAATACACTTCCATTAGCCCGAAAACCAATTTCAAATTCTTTAGTGTTTTTGCCGACAAAGATGAAAATCCGGCATTGACGGGTTCTGATTGGGATCTTAACTTTAGCGAACAAAACAGCAAAACAAAAGTGAGTATCACTATTTATAATGACTCGCTTGAGCGTTTGGAAAAGATGATAGAAATGGGCTTCAAAGAAGGTTTCACTATGACAATAAACGAATTAGAAAATTTATTACCAACTTTAAATAAATAACGCAATGAAATGCCCATGATTCAAAAATCACCAACAGGAATGATTATCATGGGCATTCCATCTGACCACTAAAAAAATAAAATATAAACAGATGAAAAAGTATAAACTTAAATTTTTGACGGCATTCGTGATAGCGAGTCTAATGGGCTGTGGCGATTCTGAGCAGAATTCTCACAAAAACAATAAAAATGATACAACTTCCAATCAAACTTTAACTAAAAAGCCTGACATGATCAAACAAAAAATAACACCTTGTCTTTGGGTTGATAAAGATGCAAAAGCAGTAGTAGATTATTACCTTTCTATTTTCAAAGATGGTAAACTGAAAGAATATCGTCAATACGAGAATCCGCCCGAAGCAAAAGCACAAGGTGGTCAGGATAACTTCGAAACAGCGGTTATGGAAATTGGCGATATTGAATTTAGTATTTTAGCTGCAGGTCCATACTTCAAGTTTAATGAATCTGTTTCGTTTGTTATTAATTGCAAAGATCAAGAAGAAGTAGATTATTATTGGGATGCTTTGACCGCAGACGGTGGAGAAGAAGGTTCATGTGGGTGGTGTAAAGACAAATATGGTTTATCGTGGCAGGTTGTTCCCGTTGAATATTTTGACCTTATTAATAGCGAAAATCCAGAAGTTAGACAAAAGGCAATGACGAATACATTAAAACAGAAAAAGTTAATACTTTCAGAACTTAAATGAGCTAAATAATATCAGCCAAGAATTATCTGAAGCATCAGTTTGTGAATCCGGGAGCGATAAATGCAGAGTAAGGAACTTGAAATTTTTCATTATATGAAAGTGCAGGAACAGATCAAAAACTATATTACAGAACAACCTGAACCAAAACGTAGTGACATGCAAGCCTTGCACAAACTCATTCTTGAAGTGTTACCAAAATGCAAGTTATGGTTCCTGGATGGTAAAGACGATAAAGGTAAAATTGTTTCCAATCCCAATATTGGATACGGATCATACATCATAAAATATGCAGACGCCCGCCCGGATGGCAAAGGCGAACGGGGTAAAACAAGAGAGTTTTATCAAATTGGTTTGAGCGCAAACACAACAGGGATCTCTGTCTACATTCTTGGCATTGAAGACAAAAAATACTTAGCCAATACCTATGGAAAAAAACTAGGCAAGGCGAGCGTGACCGGGTATTGCATTAAGTTTAAAACCATAAAGGATATAAACCTTGATATACTTCAGGAGGCAATAAAATACGGTGTCGAAGCTCAGAATTAAAAAAGGTACGCTAATCAAATAATTTAATTAGCCTACTGCTTCGGGGCTTTGATCTCCAAAATCTGCTCGTACTTTTTACCATCAACGCTAATTTCTACCCTGTACTTTTGTGCTACAAAGTAATATTTACCATCTTCGGCAATGGTGAATTTACGTGGCATGTTTTTCTTGCTACGTTGTGTATCTATCATGCGGGCAAGATTATCGGTTACCATTAATTTTAATTCATACGATTGTAATCCTTTTTTGGCGGTTATCTTATCGGTAAATAAAACATCGCTGTCGGGATCCTTTACCGTTATTTCAATCGTGGCATTATCAACGTTGGTGAAATAGTAGACATTAACTGCCGGTGCGTCCTTTTCATCCTGATACCATTTTTTTTCTTTTCCCCATCGTTCAGAATATTTAATTGCTTTGATTGGTAAAAAAGTAAATTTATTATTCAATTCACGGGTTGTTACTTCGCGTACTTGTTCCAGATCAATTTTAAAAAGTGAACGACCATGTGTTGCAACGATCATATCGGCATCACGGTTTTGAATGGCGAGATCGTGAACAGGAACAACCGGAAAATCATTTTTTACGGGTAGAAAATTTTCACCTTCATCTAAACTTATGTATAAACCATTATCGGTTCCTACATACAATAAATTTTTATTTGTTGGATCCTCCTTAATAACATTCACGGGATAATTGGGCAAACCGTTCGATAATTTTTCCCATGTCATGCCATAGTCGTTGGAAACATATAGCAGCGATTGAAAATCATCCATTGTCTGTCCGCTCAAACAAGCATAAACCCTGGCAACGTTATGTGCCGATGCTGTAACTCTGCGAACCCAATATCCCTGTGGTAAACCCTTATCTATTTGCATCCACCCCACTCCTCCGTCTCTTGTAACATTTATCCTTCCATCATCAGACCCTGTATAAATTAAGCCGAATTGCATTGGCGATTCGCTTATAGTCGTTAACGTTCCGTATGAAACATCACCCGGTTTTCCACCCGAAGTAAGATCACCTGAAATACATTTAAAATCATCGCCTTTGTTAAACGAACGATATAATTTATTTGCTCCTAAATACAAAACATCATTGTTATGCGTTGATAAATGAATAGGCGTTTGCCAGTTAAAACGCAAAGGCGCCTCACCTAAGTTATGCTTTGGTGTAATGTATTTTTCTTCTCCTGTAGTTTTATTAATTCTATAATAACTTCCGTATTGCCATCCCGTATAAACAGTATTGTTATCGCGCAAATCGATCTGTACCTGCATACCATCGCCACCCAAAATGGTTGCGTATGGATATTTGCCATTCATTTGCCATTCGGCCGAAGCATTGTAATTATGCGAACCGCACCAAACACCATTGTCCTGTAATCCACCATACACAATATAATCTTCGGAATTATCTACGGCAACGGTATAAAATTGTCCCACCGGTGGACTGTTTGGTTTGATCCAGTTTTTTCCATCATCATAGGTAATATTTAATCCACCATCGTTTCCGTTGATCAAATGTCCTTCGCGATTTGGATTCACCCATAAGGCATGATGATCAACATGCACATTATCGCCATTAATATTGACGATGGTTTTGCCCGCATCTTCACTTTTAGCTACATAAAATGCTGCTAAATAAATCTTGTTGTCGTTTTTTGGATGAACACGAATTTGACCAAAATAATAACCATAGGAATAAACCATGTTATCCAAATACCCTTCATGCGTTTTTTTCCAGGTGAGTCCGGCATCATCGCTTCTGTAAACTTCGGCACCTTTTACCGGTGTATCAAATAAAAGTGCGTTTGAATCTTCTAAATAAAGTGCCAATGTTTCGGGTTTAATTATTTGGTCTTTTACTTTTGCAATAATTACTTCGGCTGTATATTCTTCAGAAAAATCATTGTCCCGCAAAAACTTTTCTACTTTCCCGACCGGAAGTTTCAAAAATTGTTCACGCGACATATTTTTTATTTCTTCTTTTGTTAATGCGTCTTCTTTCTTCGTACCGTCCTTTTCACGGTGATCCTGGTTATCCAATACGGCATAAATTACATTGCTGTTTTGGTAACTAACAGCTAAACCAATTCGTCCTACGCCTTTTCCCTGCGGAAAATTACTTTTTGGAACTGTAAGTAAATTCCAGGTTTCGCCACCATCGATACTTTTATATATTCCCGAGCCTTCGCCACTCTCTTCAAAATTCCATGCAGCACGCTCGCGTTGCCATGCTGCCGCATAAAGTGTTTTTGTGTTTTGCGGATCGGCAACCAGATCAATAACCCCTGTTTTTTCATTGATGAACAATGTTTGTTTCCAGGTTTTACCTCCATCGGTTGTTTTATAAACGCCACGTTCTTTGTTATAGGTAAATAAATGTCCGATAGCGCATACCCAAATTTCGTTGGCATCATTCGGGTTTAGCACAATTCTTCCAATGTGTTGCGTTTCTTCCAAACCAAGATACTTCCAGTTTTTTCCATTATCCTCGCTGGAGAATATTCCAAGGCCGGCATAGGTTGAGCGCGATGAATTATTTTCGCCTGTTCCTACAAATATTTTTTTGTTTTTCCAGTCAACGGCAATATCGCCAATGCCAAAGGTTGATTGGTTGTTGAAAATGGATTCGAACGTTGTACCGTTATTTTTTGTTTCCCATAAACCACCGGTCGCATATGCTATGTAGAAATGTGTAGGATCAACAGGGTCAACCTCAAGGTCAACAATTCGCCCCGACATAATTGTTGGACCAATACCGGTTGCCTTAATACCATTCAGATAATTGAGATATGTTTCCTTTGTAAGATCTCTTATTAATTGATCATTTGCCCTTTTATCGATTTGGGCACTTAACAAAGCGGATACAAAGCTAAATACTAAAAATAATTTTATTCTCATTGTTGGGGTTTGTATTCGTGAAAGTATTAATTTAACCGCACTTATGTAATAGAAAACAAAACTATTTTTTTTCAACATTAAACTATTGCATTAGTGCGGTTTAACCTGAACAATGAATGAAATACCGTATATGTCCTTTTGAGCCCGTTTATTTTTTTCATTCATTCGTTTAGGTTCTCTTTCATTATGAAATGATCATTAACTATCGAAATATAAATGAACGTTTTTTTTAATTAATTGCGCTTTTTTTGAAAATAAAAAACACTATAAATAAGCTGACCATAGGTAAAATACTCTTGTTGGCTTTCGTATTGCGCTTGTTATGGTACTTTGTTATCCTGCTAACCAATCCCGATGGATTTTGGCTGTATGATTCATACGGGTACTGGAATATTGCTTACAATGTAAAAGAATACGGCATTTTTAGTCGTGATGAAATTGACCCCTTGCTACCCGATTATTTTCGTACACCGCTTTACCCTTTGCTTATTTTACCTACGGTATATTTTGATGTAACGGGTAATAGCATTCCGTTAATTCAGCTAATAATTGATTGTGTTACCTGCTATTTGATCTATAAAATAGTACTTGACTTCAGCAAAAGAGAATTTTACGCTAAAACAGCAGCACTCGTTTATGCTATTCATATACCCGCTATTGTGTTCTCCAATTTTGTTTTAACCGAAACTGTGTTTGCTTTTTTGCTTACGCTCTTTGTTTTTACGCTTACTCAACTTATTAAACATACCGGATATAAACAAGCATTACTGGTAGGCTTTGTTGGTGGTTTATGTGTTATGTGTAAGCCAATTGCTTTTGTTTTGTTGATCCCCACCATAATTCTTTTACTTATGGTAAAAAAGATAAATTTTAATACGGTAGTCACTGTTGTTTTACTAAGTTCTGCTTTTTATGCTGTTCAGGTGCCTTGGATGCAGCGTAACAAAAATTTATATGGACGCTATTTCAATTCGGTTTTGGGCGAACATTTACTTTTGGGTTATCACGCCAGTAATGTTTACGCAAAGGCAAATTCAATTTCATTTAATGAAGCACAAGAATTTTTACGGGATGCTTTTATAGATAAGTTCGATTACGATCCCTATAAACATCCCTACGAATATGCAAAGCTCATTGAAAAGGAATCGTACAGGATTTTTATTGCAAATAAGTGGCTGTTTTTAAAAGAACATACAAAAGAATGCGTCAAATTTTTTGTGCAGCCCATGCGGGGATATATTGCGTGGCAGCTGGGAAAAGATCATGGTTACACAAATTGGATCGTGAATTTAACGATCGTGTTACAAATTATTGTCATGGCAACACTTTATCTCATCATTCTTTTTGCTTTGTTTTTGCGATTTAAAAAACGTCCGCCCGAGCCGGTACGGACGGGAATACAACTCTCGTACATCATTATTTTTATATTGTCGCTTTTAATCATTTTTGTTCAATTCAATACCATGCCATATACCGATGCGCGCATGCGTTTTCCATTGGATGCACTTATTATTATTTGCAGCATCCTATGTCTCCAACAAATTCGCGTAAGAACTATTGCTAAATCTATATAGTTTATTATCAATAGATTGTGATTGGTCCTTGCCCAAATTAAATCATTCAAAATCGCTGTTTTATGGTATGTGCATACGTATACATCAGGCTATTTTTGTATAAATGAAAAAGGTATCCTTGTTATTACTATTGGCAGTTGTGTTTATTGCTTCATGCAAAAAAACAAAACCAACTGAGGAAGAAACTCCGGCAAGTTCGTACGATCAAAAACCGATGTTCCAAAACTATTCGGCCAATTTAATTATTCCTGCATACGATCTTTTAAAAGAAAAGATGGATAGCTTAAATCAGGTTATATTAACTTTTAATTCTGCTGTTAATACTACAAATCTTACTGCTGTACGTTCCATCTACCTTCGGGCTTATAAACAATACATGTATGTCTCAACGTATGAATTTGGACCGGCTGCATCTTTAATTTTCAGATCAAGTACAAATATTTTTCCATGCGATACGAGTCAAATAAACGCTAACATCGCATCAGGATCATATGACTTCACTTCTGCCGCACAAACCGATGCCATTGGGTTTCCGGCATTGGACTTTATTTTATACGGATATAATAAAACTGATGTGTCAATAACTAACTCTTTCACCACTTCTGCTAACCGCAGGCAATATTTACTTGACCTGTGCACCGACATTCAAACAAAATTAAATTCAGTTATTGCCGGTTGGTCTTCTTACACAACAACTTTTAATAATGCAACGGGCAATGCCGCGGGCAACTCATTGAGCAATTTAGTGAATGAATTTAATTTAGACTATGAAATAACAAAGAACGCGCGTGTTGGAATTCCATTGGGAAAACAAACCTTAGGTATTGCCTTACCCGAAAAATGCGAAGCATTGTATAGTGGCAGTAGCATAATTCTATTAAAGGAAAAAGTAAATGCGTTGGAAGGAATCTATTTGGGTCGCTCGCAAAGCGGTATAAACGGAACAGGGCTTGACGATTATTTAGCATATTTAAATACTCCATATGCAGGCGGAACGTTAAACGCTGCCATTCAAACCAAATTTACAGAACTAGAATCATTGGTTGCGGCAATTCCAGAAACATTATCGGGTTCCGTGATAATCAGTCCAACTTCAGTAGATCTGGCCTATCAAAAATTTCAGGAATTACTGGTGTTGTTAAAAACCGATATGCCTTCGGCCTTGAGCGTTTATATTACGTATGTGGATGGGGACGGGGATTGATTTTTCAAAAAAAAACTTAAATCAAAAACTATTAGTCAAGGCTTATTCTTTTGTCACTTTTTGTCAGCCACACAAAAAGTAACCACGTAATCCGAATTTTTTGGCTTAATATAACCTTTTGAAGACTTAGTGTTATCTGCAAAAAATTCCGCGCATTACGTGGACGCGCCATCGCACCAGCCAGACAATATTAGGTTAAAGAGCATTTGGAATATTTAGGACATACGGAAACTTTAAGAGTTGAGTTTTGTCAACTGCTTTTAGAATGATGTGGAAATCGCAAAACATTTCTCGCCCATTTTCTGATTTCCAATTTACGGCCTTTATAATTATGAGGGCCGTGAACTACGTTTCACATTTCCTATTTTCATTAATATCCGATGTCTACTGAACTAAACACAACTTTTTGCTTGTCATCTTCCTCTATAAGCCAAATTCCCATTTGCGAGCTATAGGCCGCTTGCAATAAAGTTACTCCCGATTCAAGCTTCATGCGTTTTTCAAGGGGAATTTGTGATTGTGGAAAATCAATATCCCAACAAATATAGGATAGGTCTTGCAAGCCAATGCTGAAGTATGAATTCCAGTCAAAGAAGTTTTTATCAAAATAAAGTGTGTCCTTGCAAATTTTTATAAGCGGTAAAACAAATAACGTTCCCAGCGAATCGGCTTTTAAACGAATTGCAACATATCGCCCCTTGGTTAAGTACCACGAGCCCGGGCCCAGATCATTGCTGTGAAAATGAACACCGTAATTGTTATAGGAATTCAGAACCTTATTGGTCCATTCATTGGTAATTGCATGCGATAAAAGAACCCTCTTTCTTTTTTTGTATGCAACCGATGACGTGTCCTTTTGCGCGCGAATATTGTCACGGTATGCAAAATTGACAAAATTCCACTTTTCTCCTTTATATCTATAAGCGATCAGGTCGCGCAATAAAAATGCTTTGTTTTTTACAAACCCTTCATAGATCAATGAGTCGTTACGAATTTCGACCAACTTGATTTTTTTAATTCGTGTCTCACCGGCTTCAATTAAAAATAATTCGGCAGGTTTACCGCGTAGGGTGTAGTCAATTTTGGTTCTTAGCCGCATTGCAGCTACAGCGCTGTCGTTAAAATAAACCCAGTTGCTGTCTTTGTATCTATAACCAACCAAGTCTTCCGTCAAATAAAATTTATTTCTTAAAAATGACTTATAAAATAATGTGTCGGTGGTAACCCTTAAGATCTTCAATTCAAAATTCGTGACTCTCTTGTCTTGCCAAGTCATAAATTCATCCTGGCCATTAACGGTCGTAAGTATACCAAGACTTATACTACTGAATAAAACAAAGCGCATAGGGACGGGAATTTATGCAAAAAATACGTATTTATAAGCTAAATATTGTAAAAATTAGCCGTGTTTTCTGATTTTACACTCTCCTTTTCGGCCGCAGATTTATGGGCAACGTACGGTTTTTTTAGAGGTGCCCATGATTAGAATTCGCAGATAAACGCAGATTCAATTCACACCCACTTTATAAGCTTTGGTGAATCATGCCCAAATGCGGTAGCATTCAACGATTCCTTTAAAAAACAAATTATTACAGAGTTACACCCCCCCTGACAACGGACAACCAACAACTTTTCACGATTTTCTGATCCCTGATCTCGTATTTCCAATTTTCCTTATATTTATCCCTATGAACACATCTTATACCTCGCATCCCTCAGCTGTTATTGACGAAGGCTGCACCATTGGAGAAGGAACTAAAATATGGCATTTTTCACACATTATGCCCAATTGTACCATTGGCAAAAACTGCAATATTGGTCAAAATGTTGTGATAAGTCCCCAGGTTGTATTGGGCAATAATGTCAAAATTCAAAATAACGTAAGCATATATACCGGAGTAACCTGTGACGATGATGTGTTTTTGGGTCCAAGCATGGTTTTTACCAATGTTATTAATCCGCGAAGTGCCGTTAACCGTAAAAGTGAGTATGCGAAAACGCATGTAGGAAAAGGTGCTTCCATTGGTGCAAACGCAACCATTGTATGTGGACACGATATAGGAATGTTCGCGTTTATTGGTGCAGGTGCTGTAGTAACGAAAAACGTTCCTGCTTACGCATTGGTTGTTGGAAATCCGGCTAAACAAACCGGTTGGATGAGTGAGTACGGATATAAATTGAAATTTGATACTAACGGACTGGCAATTTGTGCCGAGAGTAAAGAAACGTATCAGTTGAAGGATGGTGTTGTAAGTAAGAAGTAAGATTTCAGAAGGCAGAAGGCATCAGACCCTTAAGCGTTCGAAATAAAAAAAACCCACTCGTGTTTTACGAATGGGTTTAAACATAATTCATATGTTTTGATTTTAAAACCCGGCAAAAAAATTGTTGAAGTACGGGGTTTGAAGAAAACCCGTTGAAGTACTTCAATAATTTATATTTACCGCTAAATCCACGATAGTTGTTGGTGGATTTTGGTTTTGATTTTCCGTCCTTTAGGTTTAACACCGGGCTTAGAATTTGGTGTAATTGAAATTAACTACTAGAGAAGTAGGGAATCACTTTAAGGAAAAGGAAAACTGTTAATCCTACAAAAATGAAGGATGTAAGAAATATGGCCACAAACTTTGAAAAACCAAACTCCCGCCCCATTCTTATTATGGGATCGGTAAGAGCTTTGTACACCAATTTTATCACTTTTTTAAATGCCTTGTCGCCCTTTATCACATAGTCGTTAGCACCATTGCGAAAAGATTCAACTGCAGCTTTAACATCCTGGTTCGATGTTAGCATAATTACCTCTGTTTTTGGATTGATCTCTTTGATCTTTACCAAAACTTCATTTCCATTCTCATCAGGAAGATAGTAATCAAGGATAACAATATCTGTATCCTTGCTAATTTTTTTAATGGCGCTTTCGCCAGTTAAAAAGGTGGATATATTTAGGCTTGTTCCGAAATTACTTTTTAGAAAATTTCGAAGCCCGATAACCACAACTGGATTATCATCCACAATAAATAAATTCAGACCTTGATTATTCATATAATTTGATTTAGAGGGTTACAAAATAGTTTCATTTATCAAATATATTTTAACGTTGGTTAGGTTCTAATTAATTTCAGTATAACTCTTTGGCAAGTGTTTAAGTCCGTTTTGCAACTCACCTAAATCAATTTCATACTCTTTTTTAAATTTCAGCCAGTCTGCACCATTTCCAACTTCAAAATTTATCATTCTACTCTTCATCTCCACATTTAATTGTTCCAATTCAGTTATTCGTGTTTCCATTTCAACTTCGTCTGCCGTTTTACCACGCGGTACGGATTTCAGGTCCGCAATTATTTTATCGTTCTCTTCTAATGTCGTCATCGCTTCAAAGCGATAGTTTTCCAGATCAATGAGGTATATTTCACCCGTTTCGTATACTAAATTATCCTTGGCATTGATCATCGTCAACTCTTCCTTATCATCGCCTTGCGGATATTTGTTGTGACTTGAAATGATCACTCCTGTTACATAAAGGCAACTTGTTGTTATTATTAAAATTAAATTCCTGTACATAAAACGCAGTATTACTCATTTGGTTTATTCGAAATCAGTTAAGTTCATCTCAATCTCACCCTTCACTTTTTTATGTTATACAATTTCTGAGGTATAAAGTTTGCGAAATAATAACAGATAATGTTACATGAATTCGGGTTTGATTTACAGGATTTACGTGTTTCTCAAAATGAGAAATTTGACCACGATAAAAAGGAATTAAAATGCACATGGAAAAAGGAAGAATTGCAGGAAAAATGTATGGGGAGTCAACGATTCATATCGAATAGGTATCTTGGAATTACAAAATTACCTGATCCACTATTTAAACTCACATTCTGTCGATATACCAATTTAACTGATTCTCGGTTTTTTGCTTTTGAAAAATAGTTTCAATGGCTTTTTCAAGTCGCATAAAAGCGGTTTCGCTTTTAACTATATAATCAAACGCTTTGTGTCGCATGCAATTTACGGCCACTTCAATTTTATCTTGTGAGGATAACATAATTACCGGAATTTCGGAATTGAAAAATTTAATTTTACTTAACACTTCCAAACCATCGATTGCTTTCGTGTCCATGCTGTCTAAATTATAGTCCAAAATGATTATATCGGGATCCGCTTCTCCCTTACTCTTGCCCGATTCCAGTTTTTCCAAACATGGTTCACCGGTTGCAAAAGTTTCAATTGAAAATTCAGGATGTTTTGCAAAACTCATTTCCATTGATTTTAAAAACAATGCATCATCATCCACAAGGAATATTTTTTTCGTTTTTTTATCTGGCATAAGTTACATTTTTAATTTTTTTACTCTCTTCCTCGTTTTTAAGTTCAGGGTTTTTTTTCTCCCCCTCTACCTTCATTCCAATCTCCTCAATAGGGATTCTTCTGCTATCCTTTAATTGCCGAAAATGGGATGGTGTAAGTCCGGTAACTTTTTTAAACTGGTTAGATAAA
>JAYUZA010000165.1:0-2574 GCA_043752145.1 Flavobacteriales bacterium | reverse complement strand
CAAAACTCGAAACTCGAAACTCGAAACTAATTACCGTACATGATTTTAAAAGCGGTAACGAGTTGCTTGACATCATTGATCAAAGTAAAATGGTAATAGCGCGGAGCGGTTATTCAACCATCATGGACATGTACTATTTAAAAAAATCGTGTATTTTACTTCCTACCCCGGGGCAAACCGAGCAAGAGTATTTATTTACAAAGCATTTTGGTAAAACCAGTCATAAAATTGAGTCCATTCGTCCTAAATTGATCATACCCTGCATTAACTGAGTTGAATTTTGTGCTTAACAAGCGTCAAAACATGATGAAATAATTTGAAGTCACAGAGGCTGTTTGTATTTTTGAAACAATACCCAATTTAATTGAAGGGCATTAATATGAAATTGTATATTTGTGTAATGCGATATTTTTCACTTATAATATTGTTTTTAAGTCTTGTGTTTGTTTTCAACGGTTGCCGTAAATCAGATAGGAACAACGATACCGATTCAACATTTGTTGAAGATGTTGGCAATGCGCACAGTGCTTTGCTTGAAGTGTTTTTTGCCGCGCATGAAGCCAATTTGTCAACTCCCGGCATACGCACTTTTTTATCCTGCGCAACACTAACACCCGATACGTTAGGTAATCCTAAATCATTGGTGGTGGATTTTGGCGCTGCAGGTTGCGCCTCACCTACGGGACGCACACGTACAGGTAAGCTCATCATCTATCAAACCGGTTATTATTCGGTTCCCGGTAGTACAAGCACCGTTTATTTTGATTCGTTTTACATTAACGGTTATAATTACAGCAGTAATTTCAGCATTGTTACAACTGCAACAGGGTATTTATTAAAACCCAATAATTTAAAGATCACATCGCCCGATTCAAGCTTTTTTTATACCTGCTCGGGGTCCTATATCATGGTATTTAGCAATGGTGTTGCCACCATTATTGCCGATGACGATGAATTTACGGTAAGTGGAAACATGACCTTTACGGGACGCAATGGCAATTCGGGTGTGTGTACCGTTGTAAGCACTGCTACCCTATTGGTAAAAGCAAGCTGTGCCGAGGTAGTGAGCGGACAATTAAAAGTTGAACCCAATGGTTTGGCTGAGCGTACCCTTGATTTTGGAGCCGGTACTTGCGATAAATCAATTTCTGCAACAATTAATACTGAGCCGGTTACCCTTCCTATAGGGTTTTAAAATTAATAGCAAGTTAACCTCGCACCAATTATTTTACGGTGTATATTTGCGTTACCAAAAACAAACCTATGAATGCTATTAATTTAAAAATTACACTACTTAGCACTGCCGTTCTTTTGCTCGCTTCCTGTGGCGGTGAAAAAGCCAAAGAAGAAGGTCAGGCCGTTGATACCACTGCACAGGAAACAATGGACACCACCCAAGGCAAGTTAAATGAAGTTGCTGATTTTAAATTCCACGTTTTTATTGCCAATATTCCTTCACCATTGGAATCAATGATCCTTATTCCCGATGCAGGAATCGTGATGGATAAATCGCATTTAAATCCGGTAGAAAATGCCGATAAGTATACTTCCCTTTCTAAAAAGGCTTTGAATTACGGAGTTTACGGAAGCGATCTGGGTTACCTTGCCGCATACGAACAAAGTCAGGATATAAGCGATTATTTTGCCACCTTAAAATCACTGGCCGAAGACCTGGGTGCAGGTAGCCAGTTCGACAAAGTATTAAGCGAACGTTTTCAGGCTAATTTAGAGAACCGTGATTCGTTATTGGTGATCATGGATAGAGCTTTTGGTTCAACCGAAGATTATTTAAAGAACAATCAACGTTTGGAATCGGCTACATTGATGCTAACAGGATCGTGGGTTGAGAGTCAGTTTATTTTGGTTCGTGCCTTAATTGAAGCGAATGGAAAAGGCGATCTTGAAAAATTATACGCGAAAGTTCCGGAACAAAAAGCTCATTTAAAAAGCTTGATCGATCTGCTTGCTGAACAAAAGAGCAAAGATTGCAATAAGTACAAAGCTGAATTGGAAAAAGTAAAAGTAACGTATGATGGTATTGCAAGTGTTGATGTAATTGACGAAGCTTTATTGGAGAAATTATCGAAGGAGCTGGAATTGGTGAAGAATATGATTACCGGAAAGAAATAGGCAAAAGCCATAAGGCAAAAGCCAATAAAAAAAGCGATGAAATTTTCATCGCTTTTTTGTTTTATTAGATTGGAAAGAAGGTTTTAGTCTCTCATTCCTTCTTTGCACTCGCGCATTTTCTTTTCAAAAGCTTCGGCACCTGCTTTGTCGTCTTTATATTTTTCTTTCATCTCGTCTTCCATTGCCTCTCCTTTTTCTTCAATTTTTTGTGCTTCATCGTCTTTACCGGCATTTTTTGCAGTTTTCCACTCGGTCATAAGATCGCACATTTTTTGTGCATCATCTTCAGGTCCGCCTCCGCCACAAGCTGTTAAAACTAAGGGAAAAGCTAATAATAGGATCATTTTTTTCATACAGTTTAGTTTTTAAGTTTTTCTAAAGATAAAAATTTATTTAAATACAAATCCCGATGTTGGGTGTTGGGTTTAAAATAAAGGAGCGATG
>JAYUZA010000164.1:0-34519 GCA_043752145.1 Flavobacteriales bacterium | reverse complement strand
TGAACCAGTAAAAATCGCCACTCACAATATCTTTGGGACGATAAAAGACAAATGATTCGGAAAAAAAACCGTTCAACTCATCAGGTAAAGGCAATACGGCTTCCTGAATTCGTTTGGCGTAATTAATACTGTCGGTAATGTCTTTGTTCTTTTCTTTGATGACAATGTTCTTGTAATTGATCTCATTAAATTGTTTTGCAAGGATCTTATTGTCTTTTCGCTTATTGAAAAATGCCCATCCGGCAACACCTGCAACTATTAATACCAAAGCACAACCAATGATCAAATACGTTCGCTGCGAGCGGTGTTGTTCCGCCTCGGCATCCTTTATTACTTTATCCTTGTTTAGTAAAGCGATCTGTTGTTCTTTTTTATCGGTTTCGTATTTTGCTTCAAGATCATGCAGGTACTCACGATTTTCCTGATTATTGATACTATCTTCCAGGTTTCGATATTCAAGATATGAGTTGTACGCGTTTTTATAATCGCCCATGCGTGCGTACGCGAAGGATAATGATCTCTGAAGTTCGGCACCCGTAAGCAATTGTTTCATCTCCGTTTTACTGTTGGCTACCATAGCCTTTTTAAAACACTCAATGGCTAGTGCATGTTTATTTAGTCGAGAGTAATTATTACCCAATGAAGTATAGGTTGCGGCTTGTTTTTCCTGATCACCGGTTTTGAAATAATATTCCATTGCCTGGAGACAAAAGCTAATGGCTTTTTCATATTGTTTTTTGTCAGAATAGTTACTTGCAAGATTACCCAATATTAATGCTTTACCACGTTCGTCATTTTCGGACTTGTAAATTTCCAGCGCTCTTAAATTATATTCTACTTCTTTTTCCAAATTTCCCAAGGTACCATACATGGCCCCGCATAAATAAAGCGCTTCGGCTTCTAGTCGTTTATCATTTAAATTTTTTGCCAATGCTAGTTCCTTCTCGTAATACACAAGGGCTTTATCGTATAAGTCCTGGCGTTTGAATACAGATCCAATATAATGCAACAGGTGGCCATATTCGCGATCCAATAATTTATTTTCTTCAAATATTTTTTGCGCTTTTTGATAAAGGTCCATTGCGGGTTTGTATTCTCCAATGTCGTAATACAACCGTCCTTTTCGCATGAGCATGCCTGCGTGTTCTTCGTGCGAAATATTTTTTATGTGCATAAACGCACTATCATAATAGGGGATGGCCTGTTTTGAAAAACCTTGTGTTTGCAATAGGTCGCCCAAATGCTGATATATTTTTTTTGTCCACTGCTCATTTTTCCACTTGATGGAATAAGAGATTCCTTCTTTGAAAAATGCAAGACCTTTTTTAAAATAAGGTGTGTAATTGTATCTTCTTCCTACACGATCATATGTGCGTAAAATATATGATTTGACCTTACCTGCATGCGCGAGTTTAATGGCACTTTTAAAATGGCTGTACGCATTGCTTGAATCTCTGTCCAATAATACAGCTCCGATGTTGAGGTGAAGATTTACTTTTGCCGTATCATTTTTTTCAGCCTTGAGTAAATTTTTTAAGGAATCCAATTCCGAATTAGCGAACGAATTACCGTAAAAGCTCATACACATCAAAAATGCAACAAGGCTCTTTCCTGCAAAAGGTAAATATGCTAAAATCGTTTTCAAGTGAAATATATAGTTAACGAAGATAAGAATATTTAACCGTAAGCGAAACTTAATTGAGGAAAGGAATGAGTTTAAATATTTGAAAAACACCATTTTATAAGCTATCCAGCTGATCGGATCGAATTTTTATTCTGGATCATTTCAAGGGCTGTTTCGACCATTGCCAGTGTATCGTAACCGCATTCATGCCACAATTCTTTTTGCGTACCATGATCAACAAACTTATCCGGAATACCTAATCGTTTAACGTTAGCCCTATATCCGTTATCGGCCATAAATTCCAAAATAGCACTTCCCATTCCACCCTGCACACAACCGTCCTCAACCGTTATCACTTTTGTGAATTTTGAGAACACTTCGTGCAATAAGATTTCATCCAATGGTTTTACAAAGCGCATATCGTAAAGCGCAGCATCAATGCCTTGCTTTTGTAATTCTTCACAAGCCGTTATTGCAAGATTTCCCATATGACCTATGGTTAAAAATGCAATATCAGTGCCGTTCTTTATTTTGCGTCCCGTTCCTACTTTTATTTCCTTAAATGGTTTTTTCCAATCTACCATAACACCTTCGCCACGCGGATAACGTATGCTGAACGGACCCTGATCTTTTAATTGTGCGGTATACATTAAATTGCGCAATTCTTCTTCGTTCATTGGTGCGGCAACTATCATGTTGGGAATACAACGCATATACGCAAGATCATAAGCACCGTGATGTGTTGCGCCATCAGCACCAACAACACCACCTCTGTCTAAACAAAATATAACATTTAATTTTTGAAGTGCTACATCGTGTATTACCTGGTCGTATGCACGCTGCATGAACGATGAATAAATATTGCAGAAGGGAATTAAACCTTGTGTTGCCATTCCTGCTGAAAATGTAACAGCATGTTGTTCGGCAATACCTACATCAAACGCACGTGTTGGCATGGCTTTCATCATTAAATTCAATGAGCAGCCCGATGGCATTGCAGGTGTTACACCCACAATTTTTTCGTTCTTTTCGGCTAACTCTATAATGGTATGTCCAAATACATCCTGGTACTTTGGAGGCTGCGGACTTTTTGGAACGATCTTTACGATCTCTCCCGTTTCTTTATTGAAAACACCCGGTGCATGCCAAATGGTCTGGTTGCCTTCTTCTGAAAATTTAAATCCTTTTCCTTTAACAGTTAAAACGTGTAATATTTTAGGACCGGGAATGTTTTTAAGATCTTCCATGATGCGCGCTAAACCAATTACATCATGACCATCAACCGGACCGAAATAACGGAACTTTAATGATTCAAACATGTTGCTTTGTTTCAGCAATGCCGTTTTCATTGAATCGCTTACCTTTTGGGCAACGGCCTGTGCGTTAGGTCCGAATTTACTTATATCCCCAAGTATTTTCCACACTTTATTTTTTACACGATTGTATGTTTTAGAAGTGGTGATATCGGTTAAATATTCTTTTAAAGCACCAACGTTAGGGTCGATACTCATGCAATTATCATTGAGAACAACTAAAATATTTGAATTGGAAACGCCACCATGGTTAAGACCTTCAAAGGCTAAACCGGCCGTCATGGCGCCATCACCTATCACGGCTATTTGATGAATATTGCTTTTGTTTTGTAATTTATTGGCAACGGCCATTCCCACAGCGGCCGAAATGGAAGTAGAAGAGTGGCCAACACCAAAAGTATCGTACTCACTTTCGCTTCGTTTTGGAAATCCGCTAAGGCCTTTATATTTTCTATTGGTATGAAAAATTTCTCTGCGACCTGTTAAAATTTTATGACCATATGCCTGATGACCAACATCCCAAACCAATTGATCTTCGGGGGTATTAAAAGCGTAGTGTAAAGCCACGGTTAACTCAACAACACCAAGGGAAGCACCAAAATGCGAATTTCCGATTTCAGATATTACATCAATGATATACTGGCGCAAATCATTGCTAACGTTAGGAAGATCCTCAATGGTAAAATGGGTACGTAAATCCTTTGGATACTGGATCTTACTGAGATATGGTCCGGCTTTAAACTCTTGCATTCGGCTTTTTGTACACTCAAATGTACGGATATTGACGCTATTTGGTTCTTAAAAATTGATAAATCCACACATTTTAGTGTTCATTTGTGCAACCCACATGGAAGTTAAAATATTGTCTACCTTGCCGTATAACCTTAAAACCAAAACCCTATGAAAGTTTCCATTGTTAAAGAGATGCCTCTTGAAGAAGTAAAGCAAAAAATTGAAGCCGAATACCCCCACTATACCTGTAAATTCAGGAACAAAAATATGTTAGTGGTAAGCAGTTCATCAACTGCCGCTGCTATTGTTGTATCCAGAAAAAATAAGGCTATGGTAAACGAAGGTTTTCCAACGATGGGTGGACAAATGATATTTGTTTTTTGTTTGATTGGACTTGGAATTTTAATTCCATTCATCATTTATATGGCTGCATTTTTTCCTGCGCAGAAAGCAATTCGTGTGAATGTTGTGGAACTGATCAAGAAAAACTATGGTGAAAATCCGACCGTGTTGGATTAGATCATAATTCCAATAAGGCATACATCGTCCAGCTGTTCATATTCACCTTGCCATTCTTCAAATTTCCGAACGAGTATTTCTTCCTGTTCTCTCATTGGCAAAAGCGCAACACTAGCTAGAAGTTTATTTAATGTTCCTGTTTTGAATTTTTTTCCTTTAGGTCCACCAAATTGATCGGGAAATCCATCCGTATAAAAATATAATCTGTCGCCCGGTATCACTTCAATAATGTGCTTGGAAAACGAATTATGGATCTCACCTTTTCCTACAGGCATTTTGTCGGCATGCATTTCAACAGGGATTCCTCTTCTTACAAGCAAGCCACGATTGTGAGCCGAGGAATATGAAATCTCCATTTTCTTTTTGTTATAACAAACAAGTGTCGCGTCCATTCCATCTTGTCTTCCTTCTTGCGAAATAGTTGAAATAAGACGTTGACGAACATAATTCAACACCTCATGTGGTTCTGCGATCTCTTTTTCAATAACGGCTTCATTCAAAAACGAAATATTAAGCAAACTCATAAACGCTCCCGGTACACCGTGACCCGTACTGTCGCAAACAGCCAAATAAAAATCACCTTCCTGTTTTTTAGTACTCCAATAAAAATCGCCACTCACTATGTCTTTGGGTTTGTAAAAAACGAAATGCTCGCTAAACTCAGGTTGTATCATTTTTGCCGATGGCAATAAGGCGCCTTGAATTTGGCGGGCGTAATCCATACTATCGAGCATTTCTTTGTTTTTAATATCAACTATTAGCTTTTGTTGTTCAATGGTTGCTTTTTGTGTTCGGATAATGCGAAAGCGACTGTATACGAATATCAAAAATACCAAAACAAGTATTAATCCTCCATAAAGGAAATAACGTTGATATTTCTCTTTTTCAAGCCTTTCTTCCTTTATTTTATTTTCTTCAAAGTGTTTAAGACTGTCGGTTGCGGCTTTTGTTTCATAACTATACTTGAATTGATTTTTAATGGTAGATTTTTTCGTTTTATCGTTATTTAAACTATCACGCATTTGAATATGCAAGGCATAAAATTCAAGTGATTTTTCAAAATCTTTTCGTTTCTTTAGTATTTCGCTGTAAATAAGCGCAGCTTGTTGAATAGCTTCCGGAGACAAGCATCCTTTTGCGTAATCGATGGCTAATTTTCCACAAACGTATGCACTATCTGGACGACCTATTTGATCAAAATAGCGGGCTAATGTGGTATAAGAACTGGCTAAGCCGCTAATGTCGTTGTTAGATTTGCGAATGGACAATGCTTTTGAAAAATATTTTTTTGCTGCATTTCGCTTAAATTCCATGTTAAAAATAACACCAATAGAATTAATACTGTTTGCCCATGCTTCTTTGAGGTGCGGAAGATTTTTGAGTATACTTTCGGCCTCATAAAGACTTTCAAGCGCAAGAGAGTTCTTTTTTGCTTTTAAGTATATTTTTGACATGTTAATAGCGGTATACGCCACACCGCCCATGTCATTTATTTTTTGGTAGTATTTACGCGATTTTTGAAAGCATTTAAGTGCCGATGAAGTATCGCTTTGTTCAAGATACAGCCAGGCAATATTGTTATTGGATTCGGCAATACCATGAATGTCGTTTATACTTTCACGAATGCGTAAAGCTTTAAAGTTATAGTCAAGTGCCGAATGGATATTTCCCTGATATGAATTTACAAAAGCGATATTGCTTAGGGATGCGCCTTTTTCTACCAGTAAAGCATGTTTTATTTTTCCTTTGGCATTTTTTAAACTCTTATCACACGCTGCTATGGCGCGTTTCCACCAAACAATACAACTGTCAAGATGATTGGGATAATTATTCTCACCCAAAGTAACCATTGCCTGTATGCGAATGGTATCGTGTTTTGATGAACATGAAAGGTGACGCAGCGAATCGTCAACAGGTTGTTGTGCTTTAATAGTGCGCGTAAAAACCGTTAACAATATAAGTAAGAAGAGTAGGGATCGCCTTTTCACTAACGAAAAGTAAGCAAAATTAAGCAAGTGAAGTTTAACTTATTACGTTAAAAACAATGCGGCCTTTTCCAATGCAAGTGGCGATAATTCAGAACCATGACCGTGACCCGGCAATATTTCCATCTGCGGTTGGACGGGAAAAACTTCTGAAATTCTCTTTGAAAGTCGTGCCGGAGCAAACATAGGATCATTCTCACCCGGAAGGAGCAATAGTGGCATTTTCATATTCGCGAATTCTTCTTTTTTCATGGGATAAGGATAACCGGTATTCATTTTAAACCGGCTTACGTTGCCATGAATTGCTTCAAGAAGCAGCGCATGTTCGTTTCCTGTGAGCTTGAATGAGTTTCCGTAAACAACGTTTTGTATAAAACGTTCGCTTACTTTTTTATTTTTAAACCAAATCAATCCCATGTTCGAACTTAAATTTTTCCAGGTTATGCCTATTTGAATAATTCCACCCGGACAAATAAAGCACGTTTTCATGATCTTTTCGGGTGCCACCTGCGATAGTTTAACGATCAATTGACAACCGAAGGAAGCACCGATCCAAAACGCGGTTTTCACTTGTAAAAGCTCGGTCAATTCATTCAACCATTTTCCGTATTCATTTGTTTTTACATTCGGATTTGTGCCGTCACTTAATCCAGGCTGACCAATGGTATCGACCAGAAATAAACGGTATTTATCTTTTAAACTTATCAAACTATTATTTAAAGCCCAATAGAGTGAAGAGGTTAGCATTCCAGGGAGAATAAATACAGCAGGAAGATCAGTCTTGTATGCGTTGTGCGTATGAACGCATGTATTTCCAAAACTTGTCGTTACCATCGAAGTGGTAAATTCGATCTTACTGTTTTGCAGAACTTTTTTTTGCCATGATCTTAACCATTCAAGGTCTTCGGGGGTTTTATAGAAGGAGTTTTTCATAAATAGAGACTTTTTATATAAATTAAAATGCCGATTGTAATAATTGCGATTGCTATGATGATCTTATGATAATTATAAAATGAAAAGAAAAGCGAGAAGAAACTTGCAATTGCACAAACTAATGAGGCTATAAGGTAAGGTTGCATCTCATCAAAGCACCATCCTTCGGGGCGAAGAGTAATTTTAATTGGAAAACATTCAATTATGCAACGAATTAGGGCAAGTAATACGATTGATTGACTGATTCTTGATGCCCAAAGAAGTTTTTTTGATAATGCATTCATAAGTTTAGTATTTTTTATTTGTGTGCGATGCCGTTTTTAAATGTCTTCATGAATTGTTCGGCTGTAACGACCATTTCCTTTTCAGATATTCCATACAGCGGTTTTCCTTTTCGAATATTCTCTCTGTAATCGATTTTATATTTATATGAGATATAATCTAAAATGGAAAGATTCATTTGAAGCGTCATATAGCTCACGAGATCAACATCAATATCCTTTCGTAGTTTTTTCTTTTTGATCTGTTCTGCAACAAGAGGCTTGATGAGTTTAAGGATCTTGGCCTTGCTCCTGAATTGAATGTCGGTTATCTCGTCATTGTTTTTTTCCTCTAAAACGGTGTGTAAAAACGCACTTGGCAGAGGATATGCCTTATCAAATTTTATTTTCCCTTTGAAGTGCTGGAGCATCCGTTCAAAAAAATCATCAGATGGTTTGGTGACTATTGTTGAATCGTGTTCAAGCCGAATAGCAGCGCTATGTTCTAATAAAAAGAGATAAAGTGATTGCTTACTTTCAAAGTAACGGTAAAAACTTCCTTTGGCAATGTCGAGTTCTGCAATGATGTTACCGAGCGATGCATCGTTGTATCCCCTAAAGGCGAATTCACGCAAACAAACATCAATGATTTCGTTTTGACGTTGAGGCGATAAATTGTTAAATGTTTTTAAAGCGACCATATAGTAGCGACTAAGTAGTCGCTAAACTAGAATATATTTCAATAGCTCCAACAAAGGATTCAAAATAAAAGGCTACGTACTTAATTTCAGTACGTAGCCCCAACATGAAATTAAACGTGCTTGCTAGCTTTCTTTGAGCTTTTTGATCTCAGCCTCGTATAGAGGCAAATTCGGTTTTTGATCTTCCGGAAGATTCTTCAAGGCAATATCCCAGTTTTTCAATGCATTTTTCTTGTCTTTGTTTGCTGCATATCCGCGGGCAAGTCCTGCGTATGTCATAAACGTATCTTCAGGATGCTGTTGACGGTTAAATTTAAATACCTCCAGCGCTTTTTCTTTTTGCCCTTCTTTTAAAAGTTTACGCGCGTATAAATGTACATCAGTTACTGTGGCTGTTGCGTGACGTATTGCTTTATGCATGATCTTGCGCGCATCATCCTGTTTATTCATCACATCTAGTACCATGGCTTTGGTTTGAAGTGTTTGAAAATTCTCCACTCCAATAAAAGGCAGGCTTATGGCCGATTCGGCAAATTGTAATCCTTCTTCCAAATGAATTTTATTGTTGATGCAAAAGAGCGCGGCATTCATCCAGCTTTGGTAATTGAAACCTGCATTATTTCTCAACTCATTTTTAATTGTCGCAAAATAAATTTCATTCACATTTGCAACCTCTATTTTAAACGGAAGTTTTTTCTTCTCCCATTGCATATAGGCGGTTGCAGTGGTTGGCAATTTGTTTTCAAATCCGTAGGTTAACCATTCGGTATAAACATCGTCTTTAGCATTTACCGATACGCGTAACGCATCTTCTTTCTCACTGTAATAATAACTGCCCCAACTGGCATTGTTGTTTGAAAAAATGAGTGTCCACGGACCCTCGTTTTCCACGGCAATAAACAATCCATATGTTCCGGCTTTTAGATCTTTTCCTTCAATTTTTACATCGTGTGAAAAGCGTATCGTTGTATTTTCATTGGCTCCTGCTCTCCATGGTGCTGCCTTTGAAGTTCCAAATCCCGGATCGGTAAAACCATAAGGAATTAGTTCACCCCAAACATGTCCGTTCCTGTCGCTTCCATCAGGCGCATGCACATCGGGACTATTATAGGTAATGGTAATTTCAACGGGACCTATCCATTGACTTACGCTCGATTTTTCATTATCGCCATCGGGCGGCATGGTTAATTGACTATTGGCATTTAATGCGCAACCGATTAAAAAAGGTAAAATTATATTCTTCATATTTTTATTGTTTTTGGTTTCCTTCCAATGTGTTTATTTTTTGTTGTATCATCCACGCATCAACTTTGTTTTGCCAAACATCCAGTTCGGCCTGATTTTTTTTATTAAGGCTGTTAAGCATTTCAAAGAACGTAAATTCACCTTTGTTGTATTGGATCTCTCCGGCACGCCAGGCCTCGTTAGCCGAAGCAGCCGCTTTTTCAAGTGCCACTTGTTTTTGCCCAATGGCCTTTTGATTTTGAATATACGTTGAATACTGGTTTTGAACCATCAGTTTTTCTTTCTCCAATTCCAGCTTTTTATTTTCCGTATTTATGGTCTGCTGACGAACGCTGTAATAATTATTCATTTTACTGAACAAAGGAATTTGAACATTGAGGCCGATGATCTGATAAAAATTCATGTTGAGTTGTTTACTGTAAGTAGGATATGAAACAGTGCCAAGTGTATAGTCAAAAATTCCGTTGGATGAATAACTTGATGCGAGTGTTCCACTTAAACTTACAGTGGGTAAAAAATTAGCGAAGACTCTTTTTCTTGTAAAATTACTCGAACGGTATTGCATTTCCTTAATAAGGATCGAGGCATTGTTTTTCAATAGTGCATCAGTATTTGCTGTGTTCAATTCAATTGTATTTAAAGTAGGTTCTTTTAAAGCTACACTGTCGGCAACCGGAGTTCGCATAAGTGTGAGTAAATTATTTAATTCGCTCAGGTATTGATTATTTGTTTCAAGGAAAGCCGCTTTCTCGGTCTCTAATTGTGCTTCAACAGAATAAAGTTCCATTAATTGACGATCACCTTTTTCAACCTGTATCATAGTCGCTTTTTTAAGTGTTTCCAATGCTTTGATACGGTTTTTAAAAACATCAAGCGTTTTTGTGTATTTGAGACATTGAAAATAAGATTCGCTTACATTCAAGACCAATTGTTGTTCCTTATATTGATAATCGTATACCGCTGCTTTTTGCAAAGCATTTGCTTCCTGCTGACCGGCCCGACCTGAAAAGCCGTCAAATAAAATAACCGATGCGTTGATGGATGGAAACGATGTGGTAGTTGCTTTTTGTATGCGTTGAAATGAAACCTGATCGAAAACGGTTCCGTAAATTTTATTCATGTTCCAGTTTGCGTTCAGTTGTGGAAGAACATTGGTTAAGGCCTTTTTATACTCGTATGAATAGTAAAGTGTATTGTTGTTTGCTGCTTTTAGATCTATGTTTTCGCCAATGGCTTTGTTCACGCAGGTTTCAAGGTCCAGTAAAACAAGTGTTTTTTCCTGAGCTATAAGGTCGCAGGAAATGCACAGCATGAATATGAAGGTTATTTTATTCATAGCGTAACGCTTTTACCGGTTTAGATCGTGCAATTTTTACCGATTTAAAAATAATGGTTACGATGGCTACGACAGCAATTAACAATATTCCGGATACGAACCAGATGACTCCTGGAGAAACATGAAATGCAAAGCGCTGAAGCCATTGCTCCATCATGAAATACGTGGCAGGCACCGCAATTATAACTGAAATACCAATGATGAATAAAAATTCTTTCATTAAAAGCCAAACAACTGTTAATGTTGTTGCGCCTAAAACTTTGCGTATGCCTATTTCTTTTGTCCGTTTTTCGGAAGAGAAGGCTGCAAGTGCATACAAACCTAAACAGGCAATAAAGATGGCAAGTAAAGAGAAAAACCCAACCAATAAAAGAAGTTTTTCCTGGATCGCGTATTGCTGGCTTAAGTTTTGATCCAGAAATAGAAATTCAAAGGGAAATTCATTGGTTTGTTTGCTCCATTCTTTTTTAATATTTTCAATAACTGAATTTGGCTCTTCGCTTTGAATGCGCACGTAAATGTATCGCGTCCAATACGCTTTTTGTTCGCGGTGTGGCATATCCAATACAAACGGACCCATAGCTTTGTTTAAAGGATCCCCGTTAAAATTTTTCACCACGCCAATAACTTTTTCGGTTCCGTGTGGTGTATTTAACCGTTGTCCAATGGCGTTTTGGGCATTGCCCCAACCAAGTTCTTTCACCATTTCCTCATTCACAATTACAGAAAGTGAATCTTCCCGATCGATTTCTTTTGAAAAATTTCGCCCTTCAATTAATTGAATTTTCATAATGTCAATGAAAGGTTCATCCACCAATAAACAGGGATAGTATTTCCATTTTCCTTTTTCAAGCCCCTCGTAATTAAATTCATGCGTATTGTGCGAACGTCCCAATACATCATTAGCAATGGCCACACCATCAACCCCGTTAATTGTTTTTAAACGAGGAACAAATTTTTCGAGTGTTTGTAACATAGGTGGACGCACTGGTAATAGAATTACCTTTTCTTTGTCAAAACCTAAATTCTTTTGTTGTAAAAAGCAAAACTGGTCGTAAATAATTCCGGTAGATATAATAAGCGAAACCGAAATAAAAAATTGGATAACTACCAATGTTCTTCTAAGTCCCGAACCACGGGTCGTGGATTTTGAATTTCCTTTTAGTATCGCTACGGGTGAAAAGGAGGAAAGAAAGAATGCAGGATAAATCCCCGAAACTAAACCTGTGGTAATGCCAATACCAAAAATGGCAAGAAGTGATTGTGGATTTGAAATATCATAAAAGCCGAAAGTCTTACCGGAAATTGAATTGAAGAAAGGCAACATTAATTCAATTAATGCTAAGGATAACAATACTGCCAGTAAGCTCAGGACAATTGATTCGCTGAGGAATTGGACAATTAATTGAGAACGTGAAGCTCCCGTTACTTTGCGTACAGCTATTTCACGTGCACGGGATGCTGCGCGTGTTGTTGCAAGATTTGTATAATTTACACAAGCAATTATCAGGATGAAAACACCAATTAAAGAAAAGATGTAAACCATCGACAGATCACCATTACGATTCATCTCATAATCTAAATGTGAATTTAAATGTATGGATGATAGTTCCTGAAGATCGTGCGATACCTGATTCTTCAAAAAATCGGGATAATATTTTTTTACAAATTCCGGAAAGGCTGCCTTTAATTCAGCCACACTTGTTTTGTCTTTTAATTCCAAATAGGTCCAACACGGGTTCCAAACCCAGTTTTTAAGAATATTGGGCATTAATTTCTCGGTGGTACTAAATGAAATGAGTCCGTCAAAATCAAAATGCGTGTTCAGTGGAATGTCTTTCATTACGCCCGTTACAATAATGTCGGTTACACCGTCAAATTTTAATGTTTTTCCAATAGGATCGGTGTTTCCAAAATATTTTTTACTCAATGTTTCATTAAGCACAATGCAGTTTGGATTTTTCAACACTTCGGACTTGTTTCCTTTTATTAACTCAAAGTCAAACAGGTGAAAGAATGATGAGTCAGCCAGAAACAAGCCCGATTCGTTGAAAATTTTATTATCGAATTTTAATGAATGCTGTGGATCCTGAAAATTAAATAGTCGTGTATATCGTTTTATGTGTTGGGGATAGTCGTTGTACAACGTTGGTCCAACCGGGAACGGACAGCTGGAAGAATGTTCACCTTGTCCTTCTAATTCCAATTTACCCGTTACTCTGAAAATGTTCTCTCCTTTACTGTGAAATTTATCGTAACTCGTTTCATGGTTAACATACATGTATATTAGAACAAAACACGCCAATCCAACAGCCAATCCCAACAAGTTAATGGCGGTATAGAATTTATGTCGCCATAAATTGCGCAATGCGGTTAAAATATAATTCCTGATCATGTTTATTCGTAACGTAATGATAAAACCGGGTTTCGCCAGGCTGTTCGTATAGCCTGCAATGAAACCGTAATGATGCTAAGCAATAAAATAAATGAAAAAGCAATGATGAATATAAATGGAGATAAGTTTGTATGATAGGCAAATCCCTCTAACCAATTACTGATAATATACCAGGCTGCAGGAAAGGCTATGATAAGCGCAATGCCAGTCATGACCATAAATTCTTTGTTCAATAAAAGTAAAATGCGTAAAACTGAAGCGCCCATTACTTTGCGTATGCCAATTTCTTTGGTACGTTGTTGCGTTGTGAAAAATGATAAGCCGTAAATTCCCATACACGATAGTATTAATGCAAGTGTTGCGAAATAAACAAACACCTTGAACATTTTATCTTCGGCCAAATACAGCTTGCCAATGGAATCGTCTAAAAATGCGTATTCAAATTCTTTGTTAGGCAACATGGTCGACCACATTTTTTGGATGGACGCGATATTTGCCTGTAAATTTCCAGGTTTTATCTTAACTACCATATAACCCGAAGTAAATTTTGGGTCGTTCATAAAAACAGTTAAGGGTTCAATAGGCGAGTGCAATGAGGCAAAATGGAAATCTTTCAATACACCAATTACATTTAATTGAACATTGGCCGAGTCATCGGGAAGAAAAAGGGATTCCTTCAATGGGTTTTTCCAACCAAGCATTTTTACGGTGGCTTCGTTTACCAAAACAGAATTTTGAAGATCGGCCGGATTTTTTTCATCAAAATATCTTCCTTCAACCAATTCCATATTCATAAGTGTTGGAAAATCGAAATCGCTTACCATGGTAGCGATGGGTCTATCTTCCATTCCGTTCTTCGTTTTTACTTTTAAAACATAACGTGAAAAATTTTGTCCGGGCAGGTTTGCTGTGAACGAGGCATCTGCCACATAGTTTTCACTTTTGAGCTCCGTTTTAAGGGATCTGAATTTTTGGATCAGTAAAGTGTCACCAAAGCTTTGCGGAATTGTTATAGCCATCATATTTTCCTTCTCAAATCCCATTTGCTTTTTTCGCATAAAATCCAACTGTGTGTATACCATTAAAGTGCAAATGATCATAAAAAGAGAGATGGAAAACTGCAAAGTCATTAAAACGCGTCTTACGGTATGTTTGTTCCCGTTCTTGAAAAAAGTATTTTTTAATATAACATGAGGTGAAAAACGAGACAAATAAAACGCAGGAAAGCTTCCGGCAAATACGCCAATGGTTATAAGTAGCAAAACCAAAATACCAACCATACCGGAATTTAGTATCGACATCATGCCAATTTCTTTTCCTGTTATTTCATTAAACATGGGTAAAAATATTTCCAATAATCCGAACGACAGAACAAGTGCTATAAGCGAGATAAGCGTTGATTCTCCCATGAACTGATTGATGAGTTGACCGCGTGAAGCGCCCGATACTTTTCGCATGGCCACTTCTTTTGAACGTTTTGTTGCCGCTGCAGTTGACATATTAATGTAATTGATACAGGCAATGCATAATATTAAAATGGCAACAATACCAAAAAGTTGTACATAACTGTAATTTCCTTTTTTGGGAGTATCGTAAATAAGGTAGTTATTAAAATGAATGTCTTTTAACGCTTCAATGTGAAAAGTTATTTTCCCGTTGAATCCGAATTTTTTCCATTGCGGTAGGATATATTTTTTTACATAGTCATCCATTTTGGGTTGAAAATTCTCAGCCGTTTTTGCATCAGGAATTATAACATAACTGAACGAATTATTGTTTCCCCAGTTATCTTCGATTTGTTTTTTGAAGTTTGGGTTCATGTTGCTAACCGGTATGAACATGCCCACCTCTGTGTGCGTATTGTAACTTTTTTCGTCAATAATGGCCGAAACTTTAAGTGTCTTTTTGTTCCACTCGATCATTTCACCCATGGGTTCTTTTGATCCAAAAATTTTGGTTGCGTATTCACGCGTGAGCACAACATTATTTGGACTGCTTAATGCTGAAGCAATATTTCCTTTTAAAAACTTGTAATCAAAAATCTTAAAATAATTCTCGTCCGCAAAATAAGCATTGGCCAGGTTTATTACTTTCCCATCCTTAAAAATATTTTGATTACCCAATATAAATAACCGTGTTCCGTCTTTTATTTCGGGATATTCTTTTTTCAAAGTAGGCATTACAGGAAATGGTGAAATGCCGAATTTATCCTCTACATCTTCAAACTTGTAAAAACATTGTACGCGATATATCTGATCGGCTTTTTTATGATGTGCGTCAAAACTTAGTTCATCCTGAACATATATATAAATTAAAAGACACGAAACAATACCCAATGCCAGCCCTGTTATGTTCAATAACGAGAATAGTTTATTGCGCTGTATATTGCGTAAAGCAATAATGAAATAGCTTTTCAACATAATTTATTTTATTGTAATTGATTTTCTTTAGTCGCTTCAAACAAAACTTTTCCATCCAATAGTCGAATGGTTCGGTGTGCGTAACCCGCATCGCGTGTTGAGTGCGTTACCATTACTATCGTTGTTCCGGTTGTGTTTAAACCTGAAAGTAATTTCATTACTTCTTCGCCATGCGTTGAATCCAAATTACCGGTAGGCTCATCGGCCAGTATAAGTTTGGGTTTGTTAA
Source organism: Flavobacteriales bacterium (assembly GCA_043752145.1). GTDB lineage: Bacteria > Bacteroidota > Bacteroidia > Flavobacteriales_D > UBA2798 > DASPJQ01. The sequence continues at coordinate 18,827 of JAYUZA010000164.1, read as the reverse complement.
CCACAGCACGCGCAACCGCAACACGTTGTTGTTGCCCCCCCGAGAGTTGTTGAGGGTAATGATTTTTGCGGTGAACGATATTCATGCGCTCCATGGCTTCTTCCACTAATTTTTTTCTTTCCGAAGAGCTTATTCCGGTATAAATTAAAGGCAATTCAATATTTTCAAAAACAGTTAATTCATCTATCAAATTAAAACTTTGAAAAACAAAACCAATATTGGCTTTACGAACCATGGCACGTTGTTTTTCGCTGTAACCCGAAACTTCTTCGCCATTAATGAAATACTGCCCTGAATCAGGATTATCCAGTAAGCCAAGAATATTGAGCAGTGTTGATTTGCCGCAACCTGATGGACCCATGATGGCAACAAATTCGCCTTCTTTTATTTCAACGTTTACATTATCCAGTGCGGTTGTTTCAATATCCTCGGTACGGTAAACCTTTTGCATTCCTACGGTTTTAATTGTGCTCATAGTTTTTATTTTTTTGATTGAATAATTAATTCGTCAGCATTGTCAAATTGTGCGTAATTGGAAGTAACAACAGTTTCTCCGGGAGACAATCCTTCAAGTACTTCGTAATAGTCGGGATTTTGTCTTCCCAATTTTATATTTCTTCTTGTTGCTTTACCGTCTTTTACAACATATATCCACGCACCCCCCGTTTCCTGGTAAAATGCTCCGCGTGGCAATAAAATCGCTTTGGTTTTATCGCTTAATTCAAGTTTTAACTGGAACGACTGTCCTCTTTTAATTGTGGTTGGTTTTGTTGTTTCAAATACCATATCGGCTGTGAATTCGCCATTACTCACTTCAGGATATACTTTATTAACGGTCAAAAAATAGGTTGCATTATCGGTTTCGATCGACCCTTTTAAACCGGTAAATACACGCGGTACATAATGTTCGCTTATACGCACGCGTAATTTATAATCGGTAATGATGTCCACTTGCGCAATATTTTCACCTTTCGATTTTGTTTCTCCGATCTCGGCTTTTAGAGAAGAAAGCTGACCGTCAATTGGAGCTTTAATGATCAAATTCTCTAAACTGCCTTGTAGAAATGAAAGATTTTTTTGAATTAGTTCAAGTGATGATTCAATTTGCACGAGTTGCGAATTTCTGAAGATGGAATCAACTTTTATATTTTGTACCTGTAGTTTGCGTTTACTAAGTAGATAAGTGTAATTGTCCTCCGATTTTTCGTATTCGTTTTGGGAGACCAGATTTTCGGCAATAAGCGCTTTATTCAGTTCAAGTTGTTTTTTAGCCTGTTTGATTTCAACATTTAATTGTAGTAAGTCCTGCTTTAATTGTACGCTTTGACGGTCCATCGACAAACGGGTATTGCGTAAGTTATTTTGTTGATCCAGTAATTGTGCCTCACGGTTCATGGCATCCATTTGAAATTCCTGATTCGATAGTCGTATGATCGGAGTTCCTTTGATGATCATTTTACCGTCCTCTATAAATATTTCTTCAACTCTTCCGCCTTCGATCGCATCAAGATATACGGTTTTAATCGGCATTACATTTCCCGTAACCGGAATAAATTCCTGAAAACTACCATTGCTAACATTTTCGACACTTATTTTGGAGCTATCAACACTTACCTTACTAACGGAGTAAGAACTAACGTAAAATGAGACCATCACAATAAGACAAATTCCTGTTAAGCCATATAACAGTATTTTTTTTGTATTAAATCGTTTGCGGGCTATTTTCTTGTCCATTTTGTATATGCGTTAGGCCAAGATTGTGCCATAACAGGTAATTTAATAATTATCAGCGTGTTATGCAAAAAACATGTTTTTTGATGTGAAAAAATATGTCCGTTTTTGATACAAAAAAAGTTCGGTTTTAGTACACATTTTGTGTTTAAACACTACATTTATCCATCCTAAAAATCTTGCTCTCGCAGGATTATCAGGGCTTTCAGATTTTTTTTTAATTAAGGCATATAATTTGACTAAGATGGTTTCAAATTTCCCACGAATGAACCAAGGTAAGATTTTGATCATCGAAGACAATGCCGATATTTTGTTGTCAGCCGAGCTTTTATTAAAAAAATATTTTAAAATCGTTGCCACCTACGATGATCCCGCAACTGCATTCGCGCATTTGCGATTCAATGCGTACGATGTAGTTCTGCTCGACATGAATTTTAGCAGAGGTGAAAATACAGGAGGCGAGGGACTGCATTGGTTAAAACGCATTAAGCAACAGCGCCCCGAAACGGTTGTGGTCATGATCACCGCTTTTGGTGACGTGGATCTTGCTGTGAAAACGATCCGTGCAGGCGCTATGGATTTTGTGTTGAAACCCTGGCAGAATGAAAAGTTAATTGCAACTGTAATGGCTGCTTTTGAATTAAGCCGCAACAAGCAAAAGGTTAGTGAACTGGAAGAAAAACAAAAAGCATTTGTAAAAGCTGATGATGGCGAATTGAGCGAACTCTTGGGAAGTAATTTACTTATGCGTAAATTAATTGAAAAGCTTAAAAAAGTCGCTGCTACGGAAGCAAATATTTTGTTGTTGGGAGAGAACGGAACCGGAAAGGAAGTTGCCGCTCGACAAATACACAATTCATCGGCCCGCAGGCACGAAGTTTTTGTAAAAGTTGATCTGGGTTCAATACCCGAATCCCTTTTTGAGAGTGAATTATTTGGTTACGTTAAGGGCGCTTATACCGATGCAAAGGAAGATCGTCCCGGAAGATTTGAAATGGCTTCGGGCGGGACTTTGTTTTTAGATGAGATCGGAAATCTTTCATTGAACATGCAAAGTAAATTATTGTCTGTTTTGCAAAACCGCCAGGTAATACGTTTGGGAAGTAATCAGGTGCGCAGTATTGATGTGCGCCTTATTTGTGCAACTAATATGCCTTTGCAGGAAATGTTGGACAATGGTCAGTTCAGACGCGATCTTCTTTATCGCATCAACACGGTTGAATTATGTATGCCACCTTTACGGGAGCGTGTTGAGGACATTGCTTTAATTGCAAGCCATTATTTGGAACTTTATGCAAAAAAGTATCAGCGTCAGGGAATGAAATTCAGTACCGAAACCATTAACGCATTAAAAAAATATTCGTGGCCCGGTAATGTAAGGGAATTACAACACGCCATTGAACGGGCAGTTATTCTTACCGAAGGTAATGAACCCGAAATTGCTTATCTTGTTCCCGAGACGTATAAGGAAATTGATAGAAATAGTGATTCATTAAATTTGGATGAAATTGAAAGATCGGCTGTTGTAAAAGCGCTAGGTATGTATAATAGAAATATTAGTCGCGCGGCCAAAGAACTTGGACTTACCCGTGCAGCTTTATACAGGAGAATTGAAAAGTATGAACTTTAACAGTTTTCGATTTAAGATATTTGCCCGTTTGATCTTATTGGTTACAACGTCAATGTTGGCGGCTTTGTGTTTGTATTACTTCGGATTTTACTATACAACACTTATTATTTGCATTATCTTTTTTTTCCTGGTGGTTGAATTTTTCCGATTTGCAAACAAGACCAACAAAGATCTCAATCATTTTTTATTGTCAATAAAGTATGGCGACTATTCACAAAAATACGCTCCGCATCCTGAAAAAAGTTTGCGGGAATTACGTGAAACATTTAATTTAATAACACAGGAGTTTCAACGCTTAAGAACCGAAAAGGAACAAAACCATTTTTTTTTACAACATGTAATTGAACATGTTCCTGTTTCACTTATTTGTTATGAGGAGGAGCAGGGAAAAGTAATTTTGCTTAATCAGGCGGCAAAACGTTTAACCGGAATTGAATTCATGCCTGAGATTAATTTTCTCAGCCGCTCACATCCCAAATTATTTAAAATAATTTTGGGTTTGAGTGACGGCCAACAGGAGCTATTCAAATTCATGAATGCCAGTGGTGAAGATGTACATATCTCGGTGCGCAGGCATTTTATTTCCTATGGTAAGACTTCATGCAATTTGATCATGTTGCAAAACTTGCGTACCGAACTTGAAGTGCATGAAATTGAAATATGGCAAAAATTTGTTCGTATCATTACGCACGAGATCATGAATAGCATAACACCCATTTCATCTTTATCGGGAACCTTAAAGGAATTGGTGAATGAAGAAATAAAGGAAAATATAACCATCTCAAAAGAAACACTGCACGATGTAAAACGCGGATTGGAGGCTATTGGTAATCGTTGCAGTAGTCTTTCCGAATTCGTTGAAACCTACAGGCGACTTACTCGTTTGCCCTCGCCTAAAAAAGAGAATTTCAACATTCGCGATCTTTTCGATCGCATTCAAACATTGTACGGTGACAGTATGTTAAACAATCATGTCGATTTTGTTATAAAACTGGAAGACGAGAAACTGGAATTGTTTTGTGATATAGATCAATTGGAGCAAGCTATTATTAATTTAATAAAAAACGCATCGGATGTTTTAACCGACATGTCTGATGCACGAATTCAACTCTCGGCCTATACAAGTAAAAATCGCATTGAGATCAGCATTTACGACAATGGCAAAAAAATTCCACAGGATATTTTAGATAAAATATTCATGCCATTTTTCTCTACAAAGGAAAAGGGTAGCGGTATTGGTTTAACGCTTACACGTCAATTGGTAATTAATAATTCAGGAACTATTATGCTTAATCAACAGGTTGAAATAGGAAAAACATTCATTTTAAAATTCTGATCGTGGAGGCCGTTTTAAAACTAGAGAAAATTTTGGCTGAAAACAGCATTAGGCTCAAACAATTGTCGGTTCAGGACGTTTCAAAAAAAGCATCTCCGTCAAAATGGAGCAAAAAGGAAATTCTTGGACATCTGACCGATTCGGCTTTTAACAACCATCAGCGATTTGTGCGCATGCAAATTGATAATAATATTGAGCTGCTTCAATACAAGCAAAATGACTGGGTGGCAATTCAACGGTATCAGGATCTCGAATGGAATATCATTGTTGAACTTTGGCGTACGACCAATCAACACATTGTTCATTTACTTAAACGTGTGGACCATACCAAATTAAGCAATACAGCTAAATTTCCCGAATTTGGTGTTTTAAGCCTTCAATTCATTATTGAGGACTATGTTGAGCACCTTGCACATCATTTTAAAGCAATTTTTCAAGAATAGGAATGGCCAGTTAAATAAATTTATTACTTTTCAGTACTTTATACTTATGAGGAAAATTTACCGCATCATTTTATTCGCCTGCATTATTTTGTTTAATCAAAAAATAATGGCTCAAACCACATTCCCAAAGGATGAACCCAAATATAATCAGCCGGGAATTTTCGCTTTAACAAATGCTACGATCCATGTTAGTTCAACTAAAGTAATAGAGAACGGTACTTTGCTTATTGAGAAAGAAAAAATTACGGAAGTAGGGAAGGGAATTAATATTCCGAAAAATGCAGTCATAATCGATCTGAAAGGAAAGCATATTTATCCTTCATTTATTGATTTGTATTCGGCTTATGGAATGCCCGAAATTAAACGTGGTGTTCTTGGCACCCGTGAACAAGTCGAAACAACAAAAAAGGGCGTATCGAACTGGAATGAATCAGTCCATCCCGAAGCAAATTCAATTGATGTATTTAAGAACGAACCCGTTTCAGCAAAGGAGTTGCGCAATATTGGTTTCGGAACCGTGTTAACCCATTATCAGGACGGATTGATGCGTGCAACCGGTTTGCTTACTGTATTAAATGATGAAAAAGAAAACCTGAGTGTGCTTAAACAAAAAATATCCAATAATTATTCATTTCGCAAAGGTACAAGTCAGCAGTCCTATCCATCTTCGTTGATGGGATACATTGCCTTGATGCGTCAAACCCATTACGATAAAACATGGTATGAAAATGGCGGAAGTAAAACGGAATTCAACCCTTCGTTACAGGCGATGATCGAAAATGCACAATTGGTAAATATTTTTGAAGCCAACGATAAATACAATATTTTAAGAGCCCATAAAATCGCGACTGAATTCGGATTAAAATTCATTTATAAAACAAGTGGAAATGAATATCAACGAATAAATGAAGTAAAAGCGTTGAACTCACCATTGATTGTTCCCCTGAATTTTCCCGAAGCAATGGATGTGGAGGACTACTACGATGCACAAAACATAACCTTGGCTGAATTAAAGCACTGGGAACTTGCGCCCGCAAATGCTGCACAATTATATAAGAACGGGATTCAGTTTTGTTTCACACTTGATGGTTTGAAGGAAAAATCTACATTTTTAGCCAACCTTAAAAAAACTGTGACTTTCGGTTTGCCCGAAGCTGAAGCTTTAAAGGCCCTTACAGAAACTCCCGCAGCACTAATGGGCGTTCAGGATATGCTTGGAACATTGGATAAATTAAAATTCGCGAATTTTATTATTACTAACGAATCACTTTTTAATGATAAATGCATTATTCAGGAAAACTGGGTGCGTGGTAAGCGTTTTGAATTGAAAGAAATTGATCAGTTGGATCTACGAGGTGAATACAGTTTAAATATCGATCAGATAAATTATTCATTAAGTATTAAAGGCGATATTAACAACCCAACGGCCGAAGTAAAGTCCGATACAATTAAGGCAACCGCAACGATTAAAAAAGACGTTAATACCATATCCGTTAGTTTTATCGCGAAAGATAAAAATTATAAAGGTCCGGTAAGACTTTCAGGAACCATTAATTTTGATTCAGGCTCATGGGATGGTAACGGACAAACAGCAGACGGAAAAGTTATTCGCTGGACGGCTATCCGAAAAGATAAATTCAAAGAAGAAAACAAAAAGAAAACAACAACAACGGATTCGGTATTTGTTGGAAAATTTGTTGCAAAAACATATTTTCCAAACATGGCCTATGGTTTTGATTCAATACCAACCACGCAAACTTATTTTTTAAAGAACGCAACGGTTTGGACAAATGAAGCCGATGGCATTTTAAGAAACGCGGATGTAATTATAAAGGACGGTAAAATTTTGCAGGTTGGAAAAAATCTAACAAAGCCGGCCGGAAAGATAATTGAAATTGATGCAACCGGAAAACACATTACCAGTGGTATTATTGATGAGCATTCACACATTGCAATTTCGGCCGGTGTAAATGAAGGTGGACAAACTGTAAGTGCCGAAGTGAGCATTGGCGATGTGGTAAATTCAGATGACATTAATATTTATCGTCAGCTTTCGGGGGGCGTAGTTGCTGCACAACTTTTACATGGTTCGGCAAATCCCATAGGTGGGCAAAGTGCAATTATTAAATTGCGTTGGGGATTAACGCCCGAAGAAATGAAAATTAAAGGTGCAGATGGATTTATAAAATTTGCTTTAGGCGAAAACGTGAAGCAGTCAAACTGGGGCACTGTTACAAATCGTTATCCACAAACACGAATGGGAGTTGAACAGGTATTTTACGATGGATTTTATAGAGCTAAAGCGTACGATGCCGAACGGAAAGGATATACCGAGCGATTGGCCAAATCTAAACAGTTAAAGATCGATCAGCCGCGCAGGGACCTGGAAAATGAAACCATGTTGGAAATATTAGCGGGTAAGCGTTTCATAACATGTCATTCATATGTTCAATCAGAAATAAATATGTTGATGCACGTGGCCGATAGTATGGGTTTCAAAGTAAATACATTTACACATATTCTGGAGGGATATAAAGTAGCCGATAAGATGAAAGCGCACGGTGTTTCTGCTTCAAGTTTCAGCGACTGGTGGGCATATAAATTTGAAGTGTATGAAGCAATTCCTTACAACGCAGCTATTTTAAATAAAGTGGGGGTGAACGTAGCCATTAATTCTGATGATGCAGAGATGGCACGCAGACTGAATCAGGAAGCCGGTAAATCGGTAAAATACGGAGGCATGAGTGAAGAAGATGCCTTGAAAATGGTCACGCTAAATCCTGCAAAAATGTTGCATTTGGATAAGCAAATGGGAAGTTTAAAACCGGGTAAAGATGGCGATGTTGTAATATGGAGCGATAACCCTTTGAGCATATACGCCAAAGCCGAAAAAACCTTTGTTGACGGGATTTTATATTTTGACCGTGACCTTGACATTGAGTTACGAAAAAGGAACACCACAGAACGTTTACGCCTCATCAAAAAAATGATGGAAGCTAAAGCCAATGGAGATAAAACGGTAAAGCCAATACGAAAAACAAACAAACAATACCATTGCGAAACCATTGGTGAAGAAGAAGAGGAGGGACATAACTAATGCAAAAACTACTCACATATTTAGTTGCACTTACATTTTTTGTAAATGCATCGGCACAAACCAAGTCGGTTTTATTACTCAATGGCATGGCACATTTGGGTAACGGTGATGTTATCAATAATTCGGCCATTGCGTTTAAAAACGGGAAGATCACATTAGTGGCAAACGCCCTTACCATTAAATTGGACATGACAAAATTTGATACCGTGATCAACATTGAAGGTAAACACGTTTATCCGGGATTTATCGGTGCAAATTCAGCCCTTGGACTTATTGAAATTGAATCCACACGTTCAACCATTGATGATGCTGAAACGGGAACTTACAATCCGAATGTGCGTGCCCAAATTGCGTACAACACCGATTCTAAAATTATTCCTACTGTTCGTTCAAACGGAATTTTATTGGTTCAGGCAACACCACGCGGTGGTGTGTTAAGCGGAACGTCAAGTATTATGGCTACGGCCGGTTGGAATTGGGAAGACGCTACTATTAAAGCTGATGATGGAATACACTTAAACTGGCCGCTTTTTACCACGCGAAGAAGCAAAAAAACACAGGAAGGCGAAACACCACCAGTGAATGAATATGCCAACCAGTTGGATGGGATCAAAAAGTATTTATTGGAAGCCAAAGCTTATAGTAACTTAAAAAAGTACGATGCCATTGATGTGCGTTTTGAAAGTTTGCGCGGCTTATTTAACGGTACGCAAACTCTTTATATGCATACCAATTTAGTAAAGGAAATTACCGATGCAATTTTAATGTGTAAGGAATTGGGCATTGCTAAAAAATCGATCGTTGGCGGATATGAAGCCTATTTGGTTGCCGGACTAATGAAGGAAAACAATGTTTCGGTCATGCTGCGCAGAATTCATGAATTACCTTTAAGAGATGATGAGGATATTGATCTTCCGTATAAACTACCTTTTTTATTACAGGAAGCAGGAATTTTATATTGTATGCAAACCGAAGGTGATCAGGAAGCAACTAACATGCGGAATTTACCGTTTCAGGCGGCTACCAGTGTTGCATATGGTATTACCAAGGAACAGGCTTTACAAGCCATTACATTAAATGTTGCAAAAATTCTGGGGATAGATAAACAATATGGTTCATTGGAACCCGAAAAATCGGCAACACTTTTTATTTCCGATGGCGATGCGCTTGACCCTAAATCAAACAATGTGATCATGGCTTGGATCAATGGGAATATGGTTTCACTAAATACACATCAAAAAGAGCTTTATAAAAAGTATACTGATAAGTATAGTAAAAAATAAAATTCTACTTGAATGTTGTAATGAAGTTGTCGTATCCTTCAACCACTTGTTTAATTCCCAGTTTTTTCCAAAAAGATCTCAGCTTTTCAAAATAAGGCTTAGCTTCAATATTGAAATTCCAGCAAAATTTTTCTAAGCAATCGGGACACAACCAGGTTGGTTTCTGATCGGTTTCTACCAGATGATTACTGCCGTTCATTATGCAATGGTAACGTGAACAATGTTTGATAGAGAACATATGTCCCGTTTCATGGCTTGCGGTTTTTAATGTCCGTAAGAGAACGGAAGTAAACTGTTCTTTATCGTGTGGATCACCGAAACGAGCAAAGGACCATACACCAACACGGTCTTTGAGGGATGCCTGACCAAAAACAAAATTGTACGTTTCATCCGGATAAAGATCTTTATCGCACAAGGCGATCATTACTACTGCGTCATTGGGCAATGAAGGTTTAAGAACCTCATACAGAATAAATTTTGTTTGTAGCTGAACCGTTAGTGTATCAACCCAATATCTATTGGAAGTAGTTCCAAGCGTTTCGTTGGTAAAAACGGGCATGTAGGAAGTGCGGGTGTTTTCAAAAGGCACAATAGAATCGCTAAAATTGTCGAGTACTACGACCTCTAAACCAAAAAATACATTTAAATACTCAGCTGTTCCTAAAACTAATTTTGATTCGGTGCTGTCAAAATCACCAAAGGGTAATATATAGATCTTATTACGTACAGAATCTTTCCGGATCGGTTTAAGTTTTTGATATTGCTTAAGGGTAATATTTGTTTCAGCGTGAAAAGAGAGCCATGAGCCGGGCTCAGGTGCTCCCATTTTTTCATGCAATGGAATTAATTTCTTCTTCGTTTCCGAAAAATTAAATTCCTTTTTCTTTTCGTCAGAGCAGGAAAATAAAAGAAGCGCAAATAATATGGGAGCGACTATTTTCATAACAATAAATTTTCTCTTACGATCACTTCATCCTTTTAACTTCTGAAATCTGACTTATTACTTAGGAGGTTTATAACTTCGCAAAATTTTTCGTGCGTCTTTTTCTTCCAGAATTTGTTTTACACTTAATTCGCTATGATCGTTGGCATAAGCGCGTACCATTTGCCAACCCAACCATGCGCCTGCACGCGGTGGCGACTCCTGCGGAAGGGTTCCCGTAAACGGGGCCTCAATAATAAACTGATTTATCATTTTTACTTCGGTACTGTACAACCATGAATTATCAATAATTTCTTTCCAGATCTGTCTTTCGTAATTTATACACCAATCCAGTTGCGCTTTGGTATACCGTATTTTTAAATGGTCTTCCTTATCCGGTAAAAAAGCATCCATTGCGTACAGTATTTTTCCTTCATAAACAAGGTTGCTAAGCAAATCCTTTCCTTCATTCTCGGGAACAAGGTTTATAATAGTGTGTCCCCGCATAATATCCACAACAAGATTTGAGGGCTCCATGTTATTTTTCATGTACTGCGGAAATTTTTCGCCAGGCAAGGCCCTAGTCACCGTATTGTTTACACCCAGGTACATATCAAGACCAACCCCAATTTCGTTTTCTACCGGAAAAACACCAAAATTAAATCCCGAGTGATAGGTGAAAATAGAAATGGATTTAGTTGAAGGGTAATGGAATTTCACATGTTTGAATCCATCGCTTATTTCGTCTTTATAACTACCCATATCTTTAAAAACAGTTCTTATTTCTTTTATGCCTTCAACAGTTGAAGGATAGTACATGAACAGGTCAAGCATTTTAAGGCATTGTGTATCAATTGCAGGATCGGCACCGATCATAGTTCCCAGATAATATTTACTCAATTCGGTTGAGCTTGATTTTAGCTCATTTAACATGTTTTTGGCGTCTTTTTTATCTAAAACAGGTATCCAATCGGTAAATTTAACCTCTTGAGAAACACCCGAAATATCCACGTCCAGCTTGTTATTGGTGCCGCAAGAGGCAAAAACCAGGAGAATTATTGGATAAAACTTTTTTAAACCATTACCTATCATACAATTAAATACTTAATATTGTATAAAGTTAGTTGAATATTCATATGCTTTGAAACGTATATTTGAATAAAGGTTTCAACTTAAGTTGTAAAATAAAATAATAATTATATAAACAAAATCAAATATTCACGAATACCTTAACGTAAAAAACAATAATATGAGTAAAAAGATTTTAATTCTGGCAGTAGCGGTTTTTGGATTCGTTAATCTTAAAGCGCAGGAAGGTTCTGATAAAAAATTCAGATTTGGTTTGAAAGCAGTACCATCATTAAGTTGGCTTAAACTGGATGATGAAAAAACCTATGAAAAAGGCGGTGCAATGGCAAAATTCGGATACGGTCTTATGACCGAATTCAAAATATCAGATGTTGCATGGTTCAGTACCGGTTTGCAGATCGACTATGATGGTGGAAAATGGAAGTCGTCAAATGATACAAGTATCGGATATTTCATTAATTCGGATGATGAATTGTTAGAAAGCGAAGAATATAAATTGGATGGCAGCGCAAGCCCCGAAATTTATACAAAAAACACGTATCACACGATCAAGTCACGCGCTTACCGAAGCACGTACCTTACAATTCCGTTTGCGCTTCGTTTGAAAACAAAAGAGATTGGTTACTTAACATATTTTGGAGGATTTGGCATTTTGGCTTCCGTTCATCTTAAATCAAAAGCCGATGATGAATCGATAAATCAGGTAACGAACACCTCGGCAACCTTTGAAAAAATCGATGTTTCAAAGGATATGAATATTATGCGATTGGGTTTAACACTTAACGGTGGTGTTGAAATTAATCTTTCAGGCTCAACCTCGGTATTGTTGGGCTTAACGTTCAATCAATTCTTTTTGAACAATGTTAAAGGGGATTCAAAGTTTAATATCGATGCTGAAAAAACCGGTGATGCTTCATACACAGATAATGTTCCTTTTCAACAAGAACAAAAATTCAGTGGTCGAAATATCGGTCTTATTGTAGGAATATTGTTCTAATTTAACTAAAAATATTTTTTGAGACCCGCAATTTTAAATTGCGGGTCTCTTTATTTTAAGAGGTATCATGAAAACAGATAAAGTAATTGAACACATTGTAAACTGGTTGAACTCCTATTGTGAAAATTCGGGCACGAGTGGATTTATTATTGGTATTTCGGGCGGAATTGATTCGGCAGTTACATCAACATTATGTGCCAAAACAGGGAAAAAAATAATTGTTGTGAGCATGCCCATTCATCAAAAGGCCGATCAGCTTTCAAGGGCAAACGAACATATGAAGTGGTTGGAAAATAATTTTCCGAAAGTTAAAGTTATTGAAAGCGATCTTACGAACTCATTCAATACAATGAGAAGCAGTTTGCCGCTTAATGCCCAAATGCACGAATTAGGTATGGCAAATACCCGCGCACGTTTAAGAATGACAGCTCTATATGCAATTGGTCAAACAAACAATGTGCTTGTTGCAGGTACAGGAAATAAAATTGAAGATTTTGGTGTTGGTTTTTATACCAAGTATGGTGACGGGGGAGTGGATTTAAGTCCTATAGCTGATCTTACCAAATCGCAGATCTTTGAACTCGCAAAAGAATTAAATGTAGTTAACAGCATTCAAATTGCTAAACCAACCGATGGATTATGGGAAACCGACCGAACCGATGAGGAACAATTAGGCGCAACGTATCCTGAACTGGAATGGGCCATGGATTTTTTGAGTAAAACGCCTTCAGTTGGGAACACTGGATTGACTGTTCGTCAGCAAGAAGTAATCGCTATCTACAATAAATTTAATTCGGCTAACAAACATAAAATGGACCCAATTCCTGTGTGCGTTATTCCTGGTGAATTAAGATAGATAATAACAAAAAAATCCCGCCAATTAAAGCGGGATCTATCATACAAATATTTTAAGTTATTATTTTAAATTATTGAGCACGGTTGCCAGATCGTCAACAGGTTTTACAACTCCGTCAACTTTTATCTGCGTAATGCCTAAATAAACGAACATTTTGTGTACATATTCGGCATGATTTTGATGTGTTATCGTTAAAACACATTCGTAAACCAATTTATCAGTTACCGATGAAAGAGCTTTAAACTGCATTTTATCACTTAAATTAGCTGCCTGATCTTTCAAATTTTTGATCTGTTCGGCAGTAGCAGTTATTTGAAATTTTGTTACGCTTCCATCAGCTGTTTGTGAAAAAGACGCTTTGTTGTTATCAATTTTTGCAACCAATGATTTTGATTGAGCCATAGAGGCTATTGAAGCAACAACAAGAAAAGTAGAAACGATTAATTTTTTCATATCCTTATTTTTATCAAGTTACGTAACATTTGCATGAATAAGACGATCGAAAGCACCATAGGTTGCTATTTTTTTCCTGCTACATGGCATGATAAAATTGCTTTGTTGATATTCAGTCAATTAATTATCTTCAGTCTTCGTATTCTTGTATTTTGCGCGCAATTATTGTACCAAACTAAGTGCGAGGGTCTAGAATCTATTTCGAAAAATTAGTGTACCTTGGTACCTCACAAATTCACTTAAGTATGGCAGTCAAAAAAATACTCATCGCACTTGCACTTTTTTTAGCTTTTTTTAAACCGGCCTCATCGCAGGATTTATCGGTTACCGGTGCACCATCTATAGTATCAGGATGTAATTTACCAAGCTGCGTACCAATTACGATCACGGTATATAATTACGGACCTTTTGGTATTTTTGTTACCCCTGTTGATGTTTTGTTTTCAATTACGGGGCCAGTCTCGGCTTCGGTAACAGAATCTTTTAGCCTTACTTTGCCTGCAGGAGGTGTTTACACATACACTTTTTTTGCCTGTGCCGATTTCTCGCAACAAGGCACTTACATTGTTGACTTTGATGTAAATATGGTGGGCGATTTGAATATATTGAACGACCAGTTTTCGGTTACAATTGTAAATGATACAACCGTTGTGGGCGGAAGTCTTTTGGTGAGTGATACTGTTTGCGCGAGTGGCAACGCAGGAATCTTAAGTTTAGTCGGCAATACCGGCTATATTGATTATTGGCAGTACTCCTCAGGTACTTTAGGCCCACCCTGGACCGCATTGCCACTCGACACATTAAGTACACTAAGCTATTCAGGTTTAACCGCAGACACATATTATCAAGTAGTAATAGACGGAGGACTTTGTCCCGATGGTTTATCCCCCGTTGTTGTAATTACGGTGGATGATACAACCGATTCGGGTCTCGCCATTGGTAATGCAACGGTCTGTTCAACGGCAAATGGTGGTTCGATTAACTTGACAGGATACAATGGAACTATTTTGGATTGGACAATTTCAACCAATTCGGGCGCAACGTGGACAAGTACCGGTAATACTACCAGTACCATAAGTTACACGAACCTTACTACCAATACACTTTATCACGCAATTACAGCTAACGGTGTTTGTCCACCTGATAGCTCAAATAACGTGACCATCACAGTTACAATGCCTCCTGTACCCGGTGCAGTTGCAGCCGATGCAACCGTGTGTTCCGGAACTAACTCTGATAGTTTATTTCTTTTGGGATATAGCGGAACAATTACAAGTTGGATTTCTACTACGACCGGTGGGCCGCCTTACAACAATATTTCAAATTCAACATTTATTCAACCCTATAGCGGCCTAAGTACAACTACCATGTATTGTGCAATATTGCAAAACGGTGTTTGTCCGGCCGATACTTCACTTTGCGCAACAATTACAATTGCATCACCACCCGTTGCAAGTGCAGGAGTAGATACCGTGATCTCATTGGGCGACACAGTATGTTTTTTAGGAGCAGGTGGAATTTTTTATAACTGGTTGCCACCCGTAATGTTAGTTGGTTCAAATACCTCTTCTCCATGTATTATTGGTGCCGATTCGGTTGGTGTATTTACCTATACCCTTACGGTAACTGATGCTTTTGGTTGTATTGATACCGATAATATGACGCTTATTGTTTTAGATACAGCAACCACCATTCCCCCGAAAATTCCGCAGATCGTTATCTGTAATTTTATTACACCTAACGGGGATGGCGATAACGATGTTTGGAATATCTATGATGTTTTTTCTTTAGAGCCGCTTACTAATTTTTATCCTAACAATGAAGTAACTGTGCTAAATAATCATGGTCAGATCCTATATAACAAAACAGGATATATCAATGACTGGAATGCCGAAGGTCTTCCCGATGGTTCATATTATTATATAGTGGAAATAACTGATCTTGACAAAACGTATAAAGGAGTATTAACAGTTGCTAGCTCCAAGTAAAAAACCGCAAATGATAAAAACCGCTTTTAAAATACTAGCATTAATCTTTTTGCTGTTTACAAAACAAGCAAATACACAGGATGTGGCTATTATTGATATTACTTCTGTAAGTTCAGGATGTAATTTATCAAACTGCGTTCCCATCACAGTTATGATTTACAATCCCCATGTCACTATAGGAATTTTTTTCACGAACGTTGATGTTTCATACAGTATAAATAGTGGTGCGCCAATAACTGAAACATATACTTTATCACTTCCTCCAGGTGGAACGTTTTCGTATACTTTCGTCCCTTGTGCCGATTTTTCCAATCAAGGTACATACATAATTGATGCCGAAATTACTATGGTAGGTGATATAAATCCGCTAAACAATCAATTTTCAATTACCATTGTCAATGACACAACCGTTGTTGGTGGAAGCCTGATGGTGAGCGATACTGTTTGCTCAAGTGGTAACGCAGGAATTTTAGCTTTGGTTGGCAATACAGGTTACATTGATTATTGGCAATACTCTACGGTTGGCCCCGGTGGCCCATGGACTCCGTTGCCTTTAGATACAATAAATACACTTGGGTATTCTGGATTAACTGTAGCCACCTATTACCAAGTGGTTATAGAAGGAGGTTTTTGTCCTGACGGATTATCGCCTGTAGCAGTAATTACTGTTGATGATACAACTGAAGCCGGTGTGACATTTGGTGATGCTACCGTTTGCGCAACCGGTAATGCAGGAACAATAAATTTAACTGGATACACCGGAACAATTCTTGATTGGACGATCTCGACCGATGGTGGTAGCACGTGGTCAAGCTTAGGGAACGCGGCTAATTTTTATAATTATACAAATCTTCCAACTACTTCATATTTTCATGCCATTATACAAAATGGTGTTTGTCCTCCCGACAGCTCAACAATTACTACCATCACTGTAACTGCGCCTCCGGTAGCTGGTGCGGTAGTGGCCGATGCAACAGTGTGTTTTGGAATTAATTCCGATAGTTTATTTCTGTCGGGATATAGTGGAACTATCACAAGTTGGATTTCTACTACAACCGGAGGAGCGCCTTATACAAATATTTCAAATCCGACATTTATTCAGCCATATAGCGGCTTAACAACAACTACCATGTACTGTGCCATATTGCAAAACGGTATTTGTCCGGCCGACACTTCATTGTGCGCTACCATAACCGTTGTTCCGGCTCCGGTAGCAAGCGCAGGCGCAGACGCAACAATTTCACTTGGTGATACCTATTGCTTTAGCGGATCGGGAGGAATCTTTTACAATTGGTTACCACCCACAATGCTAACCGGTTCAAATACCGCAACACCGTGCATAAATGGTGCGAGTATCGTTGGGGTTTTTACATATACTTTAACCGTTACTGACAATGCAGGATGCACCGACTCAGACAACATGACTATAACCATCATTGATACGGCTACTGCCTCAAAAGTACCCGAATTGGTTATTTGTAATTTTATTACACCTAACGGAGATGGCGATAACGATGTGTGGAATATTTTTGACAAGAATACTTCGGAAACAATTACGTACTTTTACCCAAACAATGAGGTTACAGTTCTCAATAATCACGGGCAGATCTTGTACAACAAAACAGGATATATCAATGACTGGAATGCCGAGGGTCTTCCCGATGGTTCATATTATTACATCGTGGAAATAACTGATCTTGACAAAACGTATAAAGGAGTATTAACAGTAGCAAGTTCTAAATAAGAAACAGGTTTTGAAAACACGTATTTTACTCATATCGTTTTTATTGGTTTCGGTTTTCATTAGCAAAGCTCAGCAAATTCCTGCCTATCATCACTATTTTATCAATGGTATGGCATTTAATCCTGCAGCAACAGGCTTTCACCAAACCACCAACGCATATTTAATGCGCAATCAACGCAATCTTGGTTTTGAAGGTGGAAATATTGTAAATGCTCTAACGGTTGATGGAAGTCTTTTTGAAAATAAACTAGGCCTTGGTATTTCGTTATACAGTGATGTAATGGGTGCTTCATCCGCGGCTGGTGCTATGTTAAGCGGTTCATACAAGGTAAATTTTTCAGAAACTTCTTTTTTACGTTTTGGTCTTGCAGCCGGTGCCGAAGATTATCGTATCAATTACAATCAGGCTATTGTAATGGATCCGAACGATGTCCAATTGAATTCATATTATCCATCGCGTAAGATAGTTGCCAACGTGAATGCTGGAATTTTATTACAGCTTAAAAAATTCCAGTTTAATTTCAGCGTTCCGCAACTTTTGGGAATCAATTCGCAATTAAAAGCAATGATCAACGATGGCTCACAGGTTGGAGGCGGACACACTTTTGATCGTCATTTTATTGGAATGATGCGTTACGATTTTGAATTTTCAGAAAAGCTCGGATTGAAGATCACACCACTTGCCATGGTGAAATTTATACCGGGTGCCGATATTTACTATGAAGGTGGGGTTACAGCCGATTTCCGCGATTTTGTTTGGGTCAACGGTACGTATAAAGCAGGTTATGCAGTTACTGCTTCTGCAGGAGTTAGAATTAAAAAGAGTTTTGTTATTGGATATGCATATGATGTTGTATTGAACAGTTCAAAATCGTTGGCCGGGGTAAATCAGGAAATTTTGGTTGGTTATCGTTTCCCTGTGAAAAATAATGGAAAAAACAACGATAAGGAATTAGAAGAAGCGAAAAAGCAAATTGAGTTATTGAATAGTGAAGTTGCTGTGAAAGCCAACGAGAACGACTCGCTCACAAAGAAGAATAGAAGCGATAAGATAGAAGCTGAAGAAACGTTCACTAAAATGGAGACCGAAAAGAACGATACAATCAATAAATTGAAAGAATTATTGGCGAAAAAGAAAGACATAATTACTCCTCCCGTTGTATTGGATACTGCAAAAAAAATAACACCTGTTAAATTTGATAATTCGCAAATAAAAAAATCAGAAAACGATTATTTTTTAGAATTAAACGGATCAGAT
>JAYUZA010000163.1:0-2581 GCA_043752145.1 Flavobacteriales bacterium | reverse complement strand
TTGCGCTACCGCTAAATTCATTGTAACAACCACCCATGCCCACTTTGCAGGCATTTATATTTTTCTTGATAAAACTCTCGCCCAACAAAGGTTCACTTTTACCATAGTATATAGCCGATGAATCAGAACAATTCATTTCTTTTTGAAGCATGGCTTTTTCTTCAACCTGATCGGCAGCTGTTGGTTTAGGATGTCCAGCCGTAAATGTTTTATGCGCCTCGGTATATTCATTCGCTTGTCCGGCATACGCCACACCCAACACATAATACGCTTCAAAACTTGCGGGTTCCTGCTTCAGGTATTGCGTGGCCATTTTTATACAGGTACGGTATGAACCTTTGACACAGTTCTTGCGCACGTCTTTAAGTTTTACTTTGTCCTGAGCCGAAGCAATTCCAATAATTCCAACCGAAAGTACTGTTGAAAAAACGACACGTGAGAGTAAATGTTTTATCATCTTTATTATAATTAAAAAGGTTTGTAATTGATGGTATGGATGTTAAAGTAGCAAAAAAAGAAATACACCGTTAATGCTTTTGAAACAATCTTATCCTATTTTTTCAAGGTCAAAAACCCTGCCATACTGTTTGATCCTCCGTACTTATCTGTATAGGATAGGGTCCAGTAGTATGTGCCGTCAGAACAACCGGCCTCGTTGTATCTTCCATCCCAGCCCTCCGTAAGGTTTATGATATGTGCCAACGGCTGACCCCATCGGTTATACACCACAAGTTCGGCCTGGGCAATGTTGAGCATCGTGACAGGAATAAAATTATCGTTTATGCCATCTCCGTTAGGTGTAAAAATATTTGGCATCTCAAGAATAATATCACAATTTTCGACTTCAATGCTAAAGTTGGCAGTATCATAACATATTCCTGCATCAATGATCACAACACTGTACGTTGACGAGGAATCTATTGAAATGGTAATTGTTTGGGTTGATTCACCATTGCTCCAAAGGAAGAATGTTCCTCCTACAGCAGTAAGCACTATTGCTTCATTCGGACAAACAAGATCATCGCCTGAAATTGTAGCTTGCTCCAATCCGGCAACATTTACTATTTTGCTTATGGAGTCGGAACAACCAAACGAATTTTGCACGGTAACTATGTATGTTGTTTCCTGGGTGGGTGTAACAATTACAGATGCTGTGTTTTCTCCTGTGCTCCATAAAAAGCCGGCACCACCTGTTGCAGTTAAAACCGCATTTTGACCCAAACAAATAAGTGAGTCACCGGTTATTATTATCACAGGAACCGGCAACACAGTTATAGTTTTGATAATACTATCAATACAACCAAATTGGCTGGTTACACTAACCGAATATGTTGTTGAAGAAGTTGGTGAAACACTAATACTATCGTTTACAGAGCCTGTATTCCATAAATAAGAAGAGCCATTATCAACCGTAAGGGTTATGCTACTGCCAAAACAAATAAGTGAATCACCAACTATTACAGGAACAGGTAAAATACTAACGGTGTGAATGGTGCTGTCTGAACATCCTGCAGTATCTGAAA
Organism: Flavobacteriales bacterium; assembly: GCA_043752145.1. Taxonomy (GTDB): domain Bacteria; phylum Bacteroidota; class Bacteroidia; order Flavobacteriales_D; family UBA2798; genus DASPJQ01. The sequence goes on along the minus strand of JAYUZA010000163.1, from coordinate 1,058 downwards.
CAACAACTGTATAGGCTGTAGCTGTTGTGGGAGAAACCGAAATGCTATTTGTAACAGCTCCGGTATTCCATAAAAAAGAGGTTCCACCTGAAGCTGAAAGGACTGCCGTTCCCCCAAAACAAATGGAAGTGTCACCAACTATTACTGGCACCGGCAATGGCAATACATTTACGACATAGTAAGCGGTATCGTAACAGCCACCCGTATCAATAACACTAACGCTGTAAGTTGTAGTTGTAAGTGGTGACACTACAATTACCGCGCTTGTATCGCCTGTACTCCAGTCAAACAATTGACCACCATCAGCGCGAAGAGAAGAATTGTCTCCTGAGCAAATAACCGATGGGCCACTAATGCTTGCTATTATGCTTCCCGTTTGTATGGCTACCGTATCGGTTACCGTACATTTTGCTTTAAACGTAAAATCATCGAGACCAAAGTCGCTTCCACCTCCAAACGTACTGATCGTTCTAACACGAACCGTTACACTTGTATTGGCCGTTGCATTCCATACCGTTGTGCCATATGGATCCCAAACCCATAACGGAGTACCACCATATGGTAAACCTGTAACCGTTGACATAATTACATCACCCGTGACGTCACCGATAAAATGAATTTCAAATGTTGGCTGTGTTGCATTTGCCCTTGAAGCCCAGAATTCAAAAAAATAATCTGTACCCGGTGCAACGGCAACAGTTTGTTCCCATAGTACTTTTGGCGTTGTGGCCCCATCAACCGACATGAAATAACCATCGGATGTAGGTGTGTGATCTACCACTTCCGCGAAAAAAGAAGTAAAGAAAAGAGAGTTTACATAATAGTGTCCGAACGAATACAGGGTTGAATAAATATAAGCACTTGTAAACCCAAAATTTCCCAATGAAAAATCGGGGTTTATGAAAAGATTGGGTCCATAACCTGTTGCACTAAGAACATAATTTACAGAACCTGTTACTGTAGCGACCGGATTTTGAATTGTGTCGTTACTTAATCCGGCTGAAGGCGACCATTGATAGGAGTCAAAACCCGGAGTTGCATTAAGCTGTATGGTGCCC
>JAYUZA010000162.1:0-6745 GCA_043752145.1 Flavobacteriales bacterium | reverse complement strand
AAGGCTTTTTTTAAAACAATCGATGGCTTTATTGATATCACCTTTCTTTTTATAGATCAGGCCTTCGTTATTGTATGAAACCGCTAAATACCGGTAATAAGTTGGTTCTTTTTTTCTATCGGCAGTTTTTAATTTAAACAGTGCCAGTTTTTTCATTTGTTGATTGTACTCCTCCCATTCACCGCTTGGGGCAGCATTGGTTAACGCATAAAGTATCTCGATCTTTATTTCATCGTTGCGTGCGTTTTTCAATACATGTTCGAGCGAGTCGGTTTCGCTTTGCTGACCATAAACGGTAAAACAAAAACCAGACAACAGAAAAATGAAAACCGATCTTATTTTATATTCCATGAAATAAATATGTGTCGCTAAAACCCTACCCTTAACGAACATGAAGATAAATCAAAAATTGAGAGCAGCCCTTTTTACTAAATCGAAACACTTGAGTCAATTAGTTTTAATTAAATGATTGTCAACGCATTAATGACTACCACATATGGTAGTTCCTTTTCGTTCGCTAAAACTGTAATTTTATGTCGGTAATTGTGAAGTTGAGTTAATCTTAAAATGAATTAACATATTGTTATTTTTCACACACATACACAACCGTTTAGCAGCAATATTCATAACTTCATACTAATATCATTTTACCTTTAAATATATAAATTAAATTCGCCTAACCAATACCAACCAATATGAAAAAAATAATTTTACTCTTTTGCGTTTTTGTTTCATTCTCAGCAAGCGCAGCTACCTATGTTAGTTATGCTGGTTATTATCAAGCCAGTTATCCTTCGGTATGTACACCTGCTGTAGTTACATTTACTCATTTATTTGCATATCCTGGATCAACCAGTAAAAAAATTGATTTTGGCGATGGTACTATCCTTACAACATGGGGAGCAGCAACCATTAATCACACGTACCCAACTGCAGGCACGTATGACCAAATAGTTTATTACTATAATTCAGGTGGATTCAATATCGGTTACGAATATTGCCGTATTGAAGTGTATGGTCAACCGGGTAGCGTAGAGAACGTTTACGGTGCAACATCTGCTTGTCCATTTGATAAAGTTCGAATGCGTGTAAGCCAGGGATGGAATCCTTCGCCAGAATTTAGTTATTCGTGGAATTGGGGTGACGGAAGTCCGTTAGAAATTTCAAGTCAAAACGACTTACAACACGTTTACACATCAACCGGTATATTTACCATTACAGTTACAACGACCGCGGGTCCATGCGGAATAACGTATGTTTCAAATGGTACTATGAATATCAACAATTCAACTCCTTTACCTACTGGCCTTTCATACAGTGTGTATATGGCCGAGACTGAAGCATGTCCTAACCAGAACGTATATTTTTATTTTCCCGAAGAATTTGCTTCTATATTTATTCAATGGGGCGATGGTAATACAAGTACAACTGATCATCAACATGCTTATGCCTCTGTCGGAACCTATTATCCACAGGTTACAATCACCAACGGTTGCGGATTCAGCCAAACGTTTAAAGACACCATTCAAATTGTAAATACACTTGGCTGGAGTCCAAGTATGTATTATGGGATCGGATATAACGATCTTATTTGTCCGGGAACATCAGTACAATTTAGCACGTGGATGGGAGCAACAACGTATGCCTGGTATGATCAGGCTGGTAATTTATTAAGTAATGATAATTATTTTGAGCATAATTTCTCAACTTCCGATTCGGTTTATGTAGTCGCAACCAATGGTTGTGGTTTCGATACAACCATCTACGCTCCGGTTACTGTTACAACAAGTATTCCAATTAACCCTTATGATTTTGATGCCTATGTAACAGACAGCGCCTGTACAGGTGCGCAATTTATGTTTACATCCGATGATAGTGATCCTGCCGAAAACATGAGTTATACATGGGATTTTGGTGATGGTACGGTTGTAACCGATTATGGAGGAACGTATGCCTACGCGACCGGAGGTTCTTATACTATTACCGTTACCGCAACCAATACCTGCGGTATGGATTCGGTCTTAACCTTCCCTATTTTTGTTGGTCCGGGCATTGGTCCAGATCCTGCTTCATTTATGTATTTTGTACCAACAGAAGGACCTTCAGAATCTGTTTGTCCAGGAGATTCTATTTTGTTTGTGGGACTATATTATGTTCCTGACGGAACCTTCACAATAGATTATGGTGACGGTAATACATCAGTAACACCCACTCCGCTTACTATTTTCGGACAAGACTATTTCTTCTTTACACATCCTTACGCAACGTTAGGAACGTATAATACTTCAATTACCTTTACCAATGGTTGTGGACTTTCTATTACAAAAACGATAGATGTTAATGTTGGCAGTAATGCCGAAGTTTCGGGCAACGCGTTTTATGATGAAGCTGCCGCTATTTGTTTTGGTGATGCTATCAATTTCTACGGCTTTGGCGGAAACCAATTTGTTTGGGATTTTGGCGATGGTTCGGGAACATTAATTACCAATACAGTTATGCAAGAAGTACCGCACGTATATGAAAATGCGGGTGCTTATACAGTAACCGTTCAAATAAGCAATGGTTGCGGAAATAATGCTGTGAGTGATATCCAGATCGTAGTTCCCGATAATAAAATTAATATTACAACCAATACCATTGACGCATCGTGTCATATGGCCGATGGTAAAGCCATTGCCGTTATAACAGGCGGAAGCATGCCTTACGATGTTACCTGGTCAAACGGTTCAACCAGTATTTTGGTTGACAGTTTAACTTCGGGTATCTACGTATGTAACGTTACCGATCAAAATGGTTGTTATAGCTTTGGGATCGCGACTGTAAGTGATGCCGAAGCTCCTGCAATTGTTGTAAGTACTATCCTAGACGTTACCTGTAACGGTGGCAACGATGGTGTTATTGACATCAACGTTATTGGAAGTTCTGCACCATATACCTATAGCTGGAGCAATGGTTCATCATCTCAAGACCAGGCAGGTTTAGTTGCGGGTCCGTATGAACTTTATGTAACCGATGCCAACGGATGTATTTCAACAGCATCTATCGTTGTGGATGAACCAAACGAAGTAATTGTTTCGTTTATCGTTACAAACGCTTCATGTGGCAATGTTGATGGAAAAATAACCGCTACAGCTAACGGAAACAGCGGACCATATACATACGTATGGAGCACAGGTAGCACCGGTGATGTTTTATCAGGTATTGGTTTAGGGTTGTATGAAGTAAATGTTATCGACTCAAAAGGATGTATAGTTACACAAGCAACATCGGTTGATGAAGACAATGGTTCGGGTGGTCCTGCAATTTCATTGAATTCAATAAGCGATCTGGATTGTGGCGGTGCAGGAAGCACCATCGATATTTCGGTATTTGCTTCATTGGGAACACCAACATTCTCATGGTCAAATTCGGCTAATACCGAAGATATCACCGTAACGACAACAGGAAATTATATAGTAACAGTTACCGATCCTATTTCAGGTTGTAAAGCCATCGAACAATTTAGCATTGATCATGCCGTGCCTGCACCAATAAATGTTTGTATGGTTTCGGTAGACTCAATGTACGCTGCTAACCGCATAGTGTGGGAAAAACCGGTTTCAACCAGTATCGATCATTTTAATATTTACCGTGAGTCGTCATTGGCCGGTTTATACTATAACGTAGGAAGCGTTCCTTACGATAGCTTAAGCGTGTTTACCGATGTGGTTGCAAACCCTCAAATTCAATCGTGGAGATATAAACTTACGGTGGTAGATGATTGTGGTGCCGAATCACCAATAAGTGGTGAACACAAAACAATTCATTTAAATCAAAACCTTGGTTTAATACCGGGTACCGTAAATTTAATTTGGGATAACTACGAAGGATTCAGCTTCTCAACGTTCAATGTATTGCGTTATACAACCACTACAGGATATGTTAACATTGCCGCATTAAGTTCGTTGAACTTCTCGTACACCGACCCTACAGCACCGTTAAGTGACCCAAGCTTGTTCTACATCATTACCATTGATCTTGTAACGCCATGTGTTGCTACCCGTGCTCAAAACAACAATACCGTACGCTCAAACCGTACAGCAAATGCTTTAGCACCGCCAATTTCAAATAGTGTTGAGGAAATTGCGAACATTGCCTATAGCCATGTTTACCCTAATCCTGCCAATGATCTTATCACCGTTGAGTTTGAAGTAACCCAGTCGGCCAACTACAGCATTCAAATTATTGATGCTTTGGGCAATGTGGTAAGCGCTCAGGAATGTGGTAAGGTTGATGTGTTCTGTAAGAAAGAGATCAATGTAAACAGCATTGACAGAGGCGTATACTTTATCAATATCATGTCAGAAAACGGAAGAATAAGCAAACGTTTCATAAAAATGTAATTTTTATTACCGTTAATATAAGCCCACGCCTTTGGCGTGGGTTTTTTATTTAATTTGACCCTGTGTTAAAAAAGGCAGCTTTTCATATCATGCTTTTATCGGTTGTTTTTACAGCCTGTATGGGTAGTGTAGCCGCACAACAGATCAAGGGATTACCCTTTCTCAAAAACTATTCGCCCAGAGAATACAAGGCTACACCACAAAATCTTTGCATCTCACAAAACCAAAATGGTGTGTTTTACTTTGCAAATGCTGCAGGCATACTTGAATTCAATGGTAAGAACTGGAAATTGCACAAGATCCCCGGTAACGTTGCTGTTAATTGTGTATTTGCTTCAAAAGATGGGAACGTTTACGTGGGCGCCTATAATGAATTTGGTTTTTTTGAAAAGGTAAATACCGGTGAATTAAAATACAAAAGCTTACGCCCTAAGCTAAAAGACGATATTGGAAAGATCATTGCCATTCATGAACTAAATGGTGAAGTGTTGTTCCAAACCAAAAAAGGGTTTTATAAGACCCGTGGCCGTAAAGTTAATTTTGTTGAAGCCCCGGGTAATTTACACATTGCTCATTACGATAAAGGTCGCGTATACGTTAAAGTGCGTGAACGAGGCTTATATGAATTCAACGGCAAAACATTTTTTCCGGTAAAGAATGCCGAGGTCTTTAAAGACGCTTCTATTTTTGGTGTAATACGTCTCAAAAAAGGATTGGTAATTGTTACCGATACCGAAATATACATTTCTGAATTAGATCAACCATTCATTAAGGTAGAAGTGAATTTCACCAATTTTAATTCGGTAGAATTACTGGACGAAAAATACCTGAGCTTTGGTTTGTTTGGCGATGGTTTAATAATTACCGATCTTAATTTCAATATCGTTCACCGGTTGACCATTGATAACGGTTTACAGGACGGAACAATTAACGACCAGTTTTTAGACAATGAAAAAAATCTTTGGTTAGCGCTAAATCGTGGTATTACAAAAGTGGAAGCATTTTCGCCTGTGACCAGCTTTGGATTTAATCAGGGCATTAAAAGCTCGATTGAAAGTATACATGAATTTAAGAACGAGATTTACGTAAGCACCTACAACGGGGTTTATTATTTAGATGCTGTAAAACGCAAGTTTGAACCTGTCGCTAACTTAAAAGTTGATTGCTACGGTTTAAATAAATTTATTTTTAATGGTGATACTTCGTTATACGTAGCTATAAACAGCGGCATTTACAAGATCACCAATCATTTGGCGCAAAAAGCGTTTGATTGTATACCGTATAATTTTGCCCAATCAAAATACTATCAAAACCGCATTTTTGTTTGCAACGATGATGGATTTAAATCCTATACATACATGAACAGTGTATGGAACGAAGAAAAAATTGACTATAAAATTAACTGGCCTGTATTGGCTTTTTGTGAAGAGAATGATAAAACCGTTTGGGTATCGGACCTCAATGAAGGCGTATACAAACTAACTATACAACCTTCACGCACCGAAAAAGTAAAATTGCAGCGCTTTGACAACAAAGAACTTCCCAAGGGATTTGTTTTTGTTTACAAGTATAAGTCAAAAGTATTGTTCGGGACTTCAGATGGTGTTTACGAATACGATAATGCAAAAAATAAATTTTTCAGGTCGGCTTTAAATCCGCCTTTCAAGGAAAAATTCGCGGTTCACCGTATGGAGGTTGATGGACGAGGTAATTTATGGCTTTCTATTTTTTATGAGAAGAATGCCGAATACGATGTGAGTTTTTACAATGGGGAAAAATGGATCTTTCAACCATTCCAGAAATCAAGCAACGATATTATTCAATGCATTGGGTTTGACAAGAACTTCGCTTATTTTGGATCGGCTTCAGGTTTGTTTTGTTACGATTATTCGAATTTTATTAATTACGAAACAAGATTCAATACACGCATTGATGAATTTACGGCTGCCGGTGAACACAAGCCCATACTATTTTCGAAAGATGATGCCCCTGTATTAAAATACAGTCAAAACGACCTTACATTCCAGTTCTATGCCAATTCATATACCGAAGAACATGCCACGACCTATAGCTATTTCCTTGAAGGTTACTCAAAAAAATATAGCAATTGGACCGGTGATAATCATGCATTCTTTACCAACTTACACGAGGGCAATTATGTGTTAAAAGTAAAAGCAAAAAATATTTTTGGTAATATAAGTTCCGAAGAAAAATTTGCCTTTAGAATTCTTGCGCCATGGTACCGAACCTGGTGGGCGTATTGCCTGTACATTATAATACTACTTACTTTTGTTTACATAGTAGTAGCATATTCGACACGAAAATTAAAAGACATTATCAAGGAACGTACTACCGAGGTTACC
>JAYUZA010000161.1:0-2588 GCA_043752145.1 Flavobacteriales bacterium | reverse complement strand
GCATTCCCCATGATGGGAGCTTTGCAACTGGTGGTCGTGAAAGAAGCGCAGCAATTAAAGAAGATCGAAGAGTTATTACCGTATGTCCTTAATCCGTTAGAAAGCACAATTCTCATTCTTTGTCACAAGTACAAAAAGCCTGATGAGCGAAAGGAATTCGGGAAGAGCGTTAAAAAAAATTCGGTTTATTTTAATTCCGAAAAAGTAAAGGATTACAATTTGGCGGCATGGATCGAGGCCTACGTTAAATCGCAAAAACTTAAGATAGGAACTAAGTCAGCAGCCTTATTAGCCGAATTTTTGGGAAATGATCTTTCAAAGATTCATATGGAAGTGGATAAATTAAAAATCCTGATTCCCGAGGGAGGTGAAATTACGCCCGAAGAAATTCAAAAAAATATTGGTATCAGCAAAGACTATAATGTATTTGAATTGCAAAATGCGTTAGGAGAAAAAAATGTTTTGAAAGCAAATCAAATCGTTGATTATTTTGGAAAGAATGAAAAAACGCATCACATCATTCCTGTTGTGGCCAATTTGTACGGATATTTTACCAAGATCATAAAAATTCATGGCTTAAAAGAACGAAATGAGAAGGCAGCAGGTGCAGCTTTGGGTTTACCTCCTTTCATTGCCAAGGAATATTTTAAGTACGCGAATAATTATCCTATGCCAAAACTTGTAAAAATTATGCAGCATTTGGAGCAGGCTGATCTTAGAGCAAAAGGATTAGATTCAACAGGATTGTCAACAGGAGAAATATTGAAAGAATTAATGTTTAAAATACTACATTAAAATATGAACTATTGGTTAGTTAAATCAGAACCCGATGTATATGGTTGGGACGATCTTGTAAAAGAAAAGGAAGGCACCTGGGATGGTGTGCGTAATTACCAGGCGCGCAACAATCTTAAAGCTATGAAAAAAGGCGATCATGTTTTGTTCTATCACTCACAAACAACCAAAGATATTGTTGGTTTAAGTTCGGTGAGCAAAGAATTTTTTCAGGATCCCACAACAAATGATCCAAATTGGGTTTCGGTTAAATTGGTTCCTGTAAAAAAGTTTGTTGAACCGGTTACCCTTGTTCAGCTCAAGGCCAGTGAAAAAATAAATGAATTGATTATGTTGCGCAACGGACGTTTATCGGTAATGCCTGTTTCGAAAAGTGAATTCAATGAAATTATAAAAATGTCAAAAACGCAACTATGAAATTAAAATCCTGTGTCATTATTTTTCTGGCTTTGTTAAGCGTTAATGCAACACGTTGTTCCAACCCTGATGAGAATGATGGGGGAGGTATTTTGGGAGGAGATAAAATAAAACTCACCGCGGAATGGACCAGTGATATGCGTGTTAGTTATTATGAAGGTGGAGGAATGTTGGATCAATACACGCGCTACGAAATTCATGCTGATAGCGCGTCTTTTACCATGCACGAAGATCAGGTGACGAATGTCTACAGATTTAAATTCACAAAAGCCGAGTTGGATGTTATTGCCAAAATATTTTACGATAATAATTTTACGAAGTTGAGAGCGACCGAGCATGGAGTAATTTACGATAAGGGCAGCAGGTCAATAACCGTATTCAAAGGTTCCGAAGGTGTAACAAAAGGCGATGATGCCACTTCATCCTACGAAGGAGAGAACGGTAAGGTGCTATCCAAAATTCAAAATGACGTAATGGGCATTGTCCAAAAAAAGATGAAAGAACAAAAAAAGGAACAAATTCGAATTATTTTTGATAAGTCACTTACAAATACAAAATACAATTATCGCTTGCAATTTGCACCCACAAACAATTATTTTGATTCAGGTACAGATGAGAGATTGGATGAAACGGGTGTGGAATTGCCGGCAGGCAAGTACAATTTAAATGTATATACGTATAGGTCGGTGCCTAATTACGGAACAAAATATGGTCCGAACGGAAATATTTTATTTTCAACAGCCGATGCAAATACGATTACGGTGAGTATGACAAAAGACAGTTTAATAACTATTATACCTTCAAAAAAGTAACGAAAAGAACTCGGCATCCTGAAGTATCGGTAGGCAGTGACAGTAGAAGCAATATTTTAAAATTGGCTTTGTCATTCAGAGCGGAGCAGTAGTAGTTTTCTTTTAAATTGAAAACTTTGCGAAGTGAAGAATCTGCGCACCGGATAAAAAACAAAAAACGAATAGTATGAGTAAAAGTAATTATTTCACCCCCGACTTTTTGAAATTCTTCAAAGAATTAGCACCCAACAACAACAAGGATTGGTTTGATGTAAACCGTGAACGCTATTTTAAATCGATAAAAATACCATTTGAGATCTTCGTGAATGATTTGATCTTAAATATTCAAAAAATTGATAAGGAAATTAAGGTAGGAGCCAAGGAATGTATTCACCGCATAAATAATGATATTCGTTTTTCGAAGGATAAGACTATTTATAAAATGTATCGTTCGGCAATTATTACCCCTTCAGGGAGAAAAAATGGTGAGGTTCCCGGTTTTTATTTTGAAATGGGTCCCGAGAAAGTAAGTTATTATGGTGGAGCATATCATTTGGAAAGCGCCAGCTTGCAACGCATGCGTAC
>JAYUZA010000160.1:0-2588 GCA_043752145.1 Flavobacteriales bacterium | reverse complement strand
AAAAACGGAGGAACAAACTATGTTAGTCTATAAAACACATATCAAAATCGCGCGGGACCTTTAAGGGTTTCCTTATTCTCCCGCTTGTCTGCGGGGTTATTCCATCGTAGTAAACTAAATTGTACATGAGCAGTGTCTCATCGTACCCGGCTCTCTCTTTCCCTTTTTTATCGGCTTCGTTTTAATGATCCACGCTTTTTGAATTTTCAATTCGCCCGGTCTGTAATTAATTCTTATTCGAAACAATTGCTGTGATCGGCAGGGAAGAGTATTGCCAAAAAAATTAAATTAAAAAAATAATATCATGGGAAACAATAAAATAAAAGGTAAAGACTTGCGGAAAATAGATTTCCCCAACAACGAATCCAAAAGTCTTTCCATAAATATCTTATCAAAGCATTTTAAACACGATGCTAAAGATGAAAAACTAAAATTAATACAAACCGTTCTTTTACATCCTGAAAACTACCTTGAAGATTCGACCCTTATGCCCTTAGCACGTGCGGTGATTGGTAAAATAAAAATGAAAACCGATTACGAAGTGCATATGCTACGCAATAATGGAGATTTGAATCTTTTTGGACAAAAGAACATTGCACACAATGCACTTGTGCAAATGGAAGAAGCAATGCGTTTACCAATCTCAATTAAGGGAGCTCTAATGCCTGATGCACATCACGGCTATGGTTTACCCATTGGTGCGGTTTTGGCGACAGAAAATGCTGTAATTCCCTTTGGTGTAGGTCTCGACATTGGTTGTCGTATGGCGCTTAGCATTTATGAATTACCCGATGCGTATTTTAAACGCAAAACGTTTGACATAAAAAAAGCATTCATGAAATACACGCATTTTGGAAACGAAGGTACGCTTGATACACAACAGCATCATGATGTATTGGATCATCCCGATTTTAATGCAACACAAGTTTTAAAACGTTTACACGGCAAAGCTGCTTTCCAATTAGGAACTTCAGGAACGGGTAATCATTTTGTTGAATTGGGTTATGTTGAATTGAATGATGGTAATTGCATGAAAGTTCCTCCGGGAAAATATTTAGGCTTACTCTCGCACTCGGGCTCACGTGGAATGGGTGCAGCCATTGCAGGGATCTACACAAAAATCGCCATGGAAAAATGCAAACTTCCGCCAGAGATGCGCTCAATGGCCTGGCTTGATCTGGATGATGAAGCCGGACAGGAATATTGGATCTCCATGAATCTTGCCGGTGAATTTGCCAAAGCTTGTCACGATCGCATTCATATAAATCTTGAACGTGCGTTAGGCTTAAATCCGTTAGTGAAAATTGAGAACCATCACAATTTTGCGTGGAAAGAAGTTCAAAACGGACAGGAAATGGTTATACACCGTAAAGGTGCAACACCCGCAGCCGAAGGCGAAATGGGAATTATACCGGGCAGCAAGACCACACCGGGCTTTATTGTAAGCGGTAAAGGAAATGCGGCTTCACTTAATTCAGCTTCTCATGGTGCGGGAAGAAAATTTTCGCGCAGGCAGGCACGTGAAACCACAACCAAAAATGCCATGAATAAATTGCTGGCCGAAAGCGGTGTGACCTTGTATGGCGGCAGTGTTGAAGAATCACCGATCGCTTACAAGAACATTGAGCAGGTTATGGCAGGTCAAACCGAATTGGTAAATGTGGAAGGAATGTTCTTTCCAAAAGTAGTAAGGATGCACAAAGGATAAAATAACAATTTAAAAAAACAACAATGGAAGAAACAAGAATAGTACAAATAACTTCAGGAAAAGGTCCTGCCGAATGCGAACAAGCAGTTGCTTTTGCCTTACGCGAATTCTTAAATGAGTGCAACAAAAAAATGATCAAGGCAAAAGTAATGAGCAAGACCGATGGATCGGTGGTGCAAACCTTAAGCAGTGTGACCGTTCAGGTTAAAGGAAAAGAGATCTTACCGTTTTTAGCGACTTGGGAAGGTGTTTTACAATGGACAAGCCGATCACCCTTCAGACCAAAGCATAAACGAAAGAACTGGTACGTGGCCATTCACACCATGTGTGAGGCCAACGATCTTGTTTTTCATGAAAAGGACATTGAATTCAAAACGATGCGTGCATCGGGTCCGGGCGGACAACATGTGAACAAAACGGAGTCGGCCGTGAGGGCTTTGCACAAACCATCGGGCATCTTTGTTACAGCATCTGAATCTCGTTCTCAAAAGGAGAATAAAAAATCTGCCATCGAAAAATTAAAAGAGAAAGTAAAACAAAGAGAATTGAATGCGCTCATGGAACAAGCTGTTTCGGTATGGTTGAACCATCATTACCTTGAGCGTGGAAAACCGAAACGTGTTTACGAAGGAAGCGATTTTGTTATAAAACAAAAGGGAAGGAGTCGTGACAACGATGAAGCTCCCAAAGCATCTGTAAGCGTGAATTCGTCCTGAGTTAAATAAGTTCCCCGGGACAATTTGTTCTCGGGGAATTCTTATTTTCAAAACTTTCGGCCATTCAGCCGAAACTCAACTGTGCAGAAGAGAATTTTTCTTTACCAATTCGAAAATTAGCTTATTTTTGACCCCCATTGGGGGGATTAGCTCAGCTGGCTAGA
>JAYUZA010000159.1:0-2592 GCA_043752145.1 Flavobacteriales bacterium | reverse complement strand
CATAAGACACAAGACACGAGAATTAACATTTGAGGAACTATTAACGACCAACGAAACCCAACAACAAACCACAAACAAACCACAAACAAACCATATTTTTGGAATAACTTTTGCTTATAACGACATTATGATAAAACAGATCAACCTTTTTTTACTGCTTACAGCATTAACTTCCTGTGCAGTTGCTCAACCAAACGCTGCAGCCGGAACAAAGAATAAAAAAGCGTTAAAGGCGTTTGATGCCGGTGATGCCTGCTACAATACCATGGACCGATTGGGAAAAAAAGACAATGATTGTATTGAAAAAAATTATTCAAAAGCATTTGAAATTGATCCCAATTTCATGGATCCGTATATGATGTTGGCTCAACATTACCAGGAAACTAAGCAATTTAAAAAAGCATTGGATGTCATAAAAAAATCGCATACGATAAATCCAATGTATTTTGTAGGTTCATGGCTTAATCAGGCTGAAATGGATATTAAAATTGGTGATTACGCAGATGGATTGGCTGCACTTAAAGAGTTTGTTCATTATTCAAAAGGTCGAATGACCGAAGAAATCGCAGCTGAGGTTGAAAAAATGCAAAAGTCATGTGAATTTGCTGTGGAAGCCATGAAGCATTCGGTAAAATTTGAACCGGTTAATTTAGGCCCGGGTGTAAACACCAAATATCCCGAATATTTTCCAACCATTACCGGTGATGATCAAATGTTATTGTTCACCCGAAGAGTTCCCGAAGCAATGTCGCCCATGGGCGAGCAGGAAGATTTTTTCTACAGCATTTATGATAGAGGTAAATGGGGCAAATCTTATTCAATAAGTAATAAAATAAATACACTTCTGAATGAAGGTGCACCTTCGCTTTCCAACGATGGACAGGTTTTAATTTTTACTGCCTGCGATTTGATGGGTATGGGTGATTATGGTGAAAATCGCGAGGGATTTGGAAGTTGTGACCTGTTTTTCTCGCAAAAATATAACGGGGAATGGACTATGGCGCAAAACATGGGTTCAAACATCAACACAGCCAATTGGGAAACACAACCGTCCTATTCTTCCGATGGAAGTGCTTTATATTTTATTCGTGGTAAAAAAGGTGGGACAAATCATACAGGCGATATCATGGTAAGTTATTTGGAAAAAGATGGTGGATGGAGAAAACCTGTTGCCCTACCCGATTATATTAATACCCCTAAAGATGAAGCATCGGTTTTAATACATCCTGATGGACAAACCTTATATTTTTCTTCTAACGGACATATTGGTTTTGGCGGATATGATCTATACATGTGTCGCTTACAACCCGATGGCACCTGGTCAAAACCCGTTAATTTAGGTTATCCAATCAATTCAAGCAGTGAAGAAAATTCATTGTTGGTTTCTGCGAGCGGTGAAGTTGCTTTTTTTGCTTCTGACAGACCGGGCGGGTTTGGCGAACTTGATTTGTATAGTTTTCCATTGGACGAAGGTCTTCGCCCCGTATACACTACCTATATGAAAGGTTTGGTTTACGACTCAATTACGAAGACTAAACTGGAAGCACGTTTTGAATTGATCGATCTTGAAACAGGAAAATTGGTGCAGGTAAACGCGAGTAACGAAAAAGGAGAGTTCTTTTTGAATATTGCCACCAACAAGGAATATGCCTTATCGGTAAATAAAAAACTGTATAACCCCTACTCTAAAAATTTCAAATTTGGTGATGACGGTTCGCCAAAAGATAAAATATTCTTGATGAATGTTCCAATGATTCCTGTTACAAGTCCTGGAATTATAAATCCTTTAAAAAACGTGTTTTTTGACACTGATAAATTTGATTTGAAACCAAAATCGTATGTTGAATTGAATAAACTTGTAGATTTCTTAAATTCAAACCCTACGATCAAAATCGAGTTACATGGCCATACAGATAGTGACGGTGATGATGCCCGCAATATGACACTTTCAGATAATCGTTCAAAGGCTGTAATGGAATATTTAATTTCAAAGGGCATTGCTAAAGATCGCTTAAAAGCCAAGGGCTTTGGTGAGACAAAACCAATTGCTACGAACGATACCAAAGAAGGGAAAGCCGAGAACAGAAGGACGGAGTATATTATTTTGAAGTAATATTTTAAACTCAATGTGAGAAGTGAGATTTAAGATTTAAGATTTAAGATTTAAGATTTTAAATTTGAAATTTGAGATCTCTTATTTTTTACCCTTTTTTATCTTTCCTCTTAAAAAAACACTTTTACTTGCAGCATCCATATTACGTTTAAATCCACCTGCACCAAATTTTATATTTTCCATGGCGTCCTTAAGTGTTTGTGCAAAGGTTGTGTCCATGAACAACATTCCAATGGTGCCTTCACCCGAACGAATTGTACCGGTTATTTCAGCCAGATCACTTGTGATCTTTGAAGAGTTTTCACTTGTAGTTTTTAATTCCACTAAAATATCGTCAATACCAACCGGAATAACGGTTTTTACAAAATCATTTTCTTCGATCACTTTAGCACCACCTGTACCGGGCGAAATAGTAATGATCTTATTTCCCATTAACCCATCAGACCCTATTCGTGCCTGTGCATCTTTTTTAATGAATT
>JAYUZA010000158.1:0-2593 GCA_043752145.1 Flavobacteriales bacterium | reverse complement strand
ACCGAACCCATGTTTAAGGTAATATCATTAAATAATGCTGTTGGAACCAAGGAGAAATCGGTTTGCCCTACCGATAAATTATTTAAATTAAATCCTTTCCACAAAACCTGGACCTGCGAAGCATTTGAACCACGCATACTAATGGTCGAAAGTTGGCCGGGAGCATATTGTTTTATGTAGACGGTGCCGCTGCTGCGTAAAACATCGGCCAGCGATTTCCCGTTATTTAGGATAAGCGTATTGTCATCGATTTTTACTTGTTTGATGCCGTTAACATGTTTAAAATAATGGATGTCAACAGGCGTCAAATTATTGGTCACAACACTGTCAAGTTGGGTTTGACCAATAGCAATTGCGTTAATAAGCAACAATACAATATGTGAAATAAATTTCTTCATTCCATTGAGCCAAACTTCCCGTCAGCTTTAATAGTTATAGTGCATTTGGCAGGTCTTCTGACTCGGGCCTTGTTACCGCCTTCCCGCGAGACTAATTACTCACAGTGGCTAAGATGATAACATTTTTTAATGGCCCTTACAGCAGCGGGAACTGTTCACGAATTACACGTGATTCCCTATTAATCAAATTCGTTTTAAATAAACGAGATGAACCGTAATGCAGGGTAAAAGTAATTCTTTTTTGGAAACAGCATTCAGAAAAGTTCTCAGTGCTTGGTTGTCAGTTGTCAGGCGGGTAAAATCTCCGCCAGGGATTGAGCGGTTAGCCCGCAGCAAAAAAAGTATCGTGTCATTGCGAGCCAATAAGTTAAACTGAATTAAAAGGGAAACTTTTTGGGCGCGGCAATCTCCCTTTTTTTTAACTATGATTTTTTGCTTTTTTATGCGAGGACTATAAGCGAAAGCTCGGTGCCGTTTTGATGAATATTTATTCCAAGCATTAAGTTTTACGGCAGGCGGCCAAACCATTCATCATTCAACACTCATCATTCTACATTCAAAATTCCACCCTCACTGTATCACCTAATCTCAATCCTAACAACCCTGCGGCTCCACCACCGTTTCCTTCCACGCCTTTATTGATGGCAATTTCCAAATGTCCACTTGAATCGAACAGCGCTACAACTTCGCCTTCGGGAACTTCGTTATATGTTTTTCGAATGGTTTCAATTTCATAACTGCCACCACGAATAATTATTTTAAAATCTTTGCCAATGGTTTGTTTCTCGAATTCGGTGCGGGTAATATTAAAAATGGCGTTGCCGTACGAGTCAATATAAATTACAGTACCAATAATTAAATTATTGCTGATGGTTGGTGCTATAACGGTACGCTGATTCAACTCCGTTATTTTATGACCGAACGAACCAGGTTCCTGACCCGATGCAATTAATGCAGCAGCTCTTCCAAAAACAGTTTTTACGGGAAATGTATGTTCCTCTTCGCGCAATTCAAAATCAATTTCATAAATGGATGTTGGCTGATCATCGAACAGCAACGAAAAAATACCATTATCGGAACCAATGAAAAAATGACTGCCGTATTCAACCACCACATAACGCGTTAAGGGTGCACCGGGTTGGGTAAGGGGATTGGTTTTTTCGCTGTTAATGCCTAAAATATGAATGCTGCCATTGGGAAACGACCTGTAAACATTTTTAACAACAAAAGCCGCCTGCGCAATGTCAAACGGACGTAAATGATGACTTATATCAATTATTTGCGCCTGAGGATATAAACCCAAAATTGAAGCTTTAACGGCTGCCACATAGTAGTCCTGTGTGCCCATATCGCTGGTAAGTGTAATAATGCGCATATCTTTCGTTAATCAAAATAAACGAAATTTTGTATATTTGAGACAAGTATTAACGAATAATATAAACTTTGCAATTGGGAGAACGTGTTTTTGAAATTGGGGCCATTAATCCGATAGAGATATTTGGCGCAAATGATGTTAAATTGAACCAAATTAGGAGCTTTTATCCAAAACTTAAAATTGTTTCGAGGGGAACCGAATTAAAGGTAATTGGCGATGAAGATGTGATAGGCGAATTTGAAAAATCACTCGAGCGAATAGTGGAGCATTTTAATAATTACCATTCTTTAAGCAAACAGCAAATTGAAGAGCTTATTTTGGGCGAAAATCAATCGTTCGCCAAGCAAACGGGACAGGATGATGTGTTGTTATACGGTAATGGTGGAATGATAATAAGAGCCCGTACACGAAATCAACGCAAACTTGTTGAGAGCTGCGATGCCAATAACATGGTTTTTGCCGTGGGGCCGGCCGGTACAGGTAAAACCTATACAGCCGTTGCTTTGGCCGTAAAAGCGTTTAAAAATAAAGAAGTAAGAAAAATAATATTGACTCGCCCTGCAGTGGAAGCGGGCGAAAACCTTGGTTTTTTACCGGGCGATCTTAAAGAGAAACTTGACCCGTACATGCAGCCTTTGTATGATGCCTTGCGTGATATGTTACCACCTGAAAAATTGAAGGAATACATTGAAGCAGGCATAATTCAAATTGCTCCGCTCGCATTTATGCGTGGCCGAACATTGGATAAAGCATTTGTTATTTTAGATGAAGCCCAAAACGCTACCGAAAATCAAATGAAAATGTTTTTAACCCGTATGGG
>JAYUZA010000157.1:0-16008 GCA_043752145.1 Flavobacteriales bacterium | reverse complement strand
AGGCAGCATTACCGAATTTTGGCAGCGTTGGCATATGACCTTGGGTTCGTGGATGAAAAACTATTTGTATATTCCTTTAGGTGGAAATCGGGTAGGATCAAACGGACGTTTATTTTTCAATCTCTGGCTCGTATTTATTTTCTCGGGTTTTTGGCACGGTGCAAAATGGAGTTTCCTTTTATGGGGCGTTTATCACGGAACGTTTTTAGTTTTAGAACGACTTTTCCTTCATAAATTTTATAATCGCATTGGCAAATTAATTCCTATTGCCATTACGTTTTTAGTGGTCACGGTTGGTTGGGTTATGTTTAAGACCGAAGATGTTCCAAAAGCGCTGAGCATGATCCAACGCATGTTCTCATTCGATCTCACAATAGAAAACAAGTATTTTGAAAACAGCCATTATAATTTTGTATTGATCCTGGCGGCAATATTTTCGTTTATTCCCATTTGTAAATTCGGTCAACGCACACAAAATGTATTTTATACCGAAACCGTTTCGGTTGCCAAGTCACTTGCATTTTATGGAATGATAACAGTTCTCATGATATTCTGTATCGCATCCATCACCGGTTTTGGGTTTAATCCATTCATTTATTTCAGGTTTTAAGGAATGCTAATAAAGAAAATAATATATTATTTGTTTTTGCTGAGTCTTTTAGCTCCAATGCTCTTGGGTAAATTAAATCTGGTGAAGGAAAAACCGCTGATGGGCGATTTTTATTTGAAAACCGACACTGTTTTCACCATGTACGGATGGTTCAGCGGAAGATTTCAGGCAAAACGCGAAGCGTACATTGATGAAAATTTTGGATTCCGTAATTTCTTTGTTCGATTGAACAACCAGGTATTATTTTCGGGATTCAATATTTCAAAGGCAAACAAAGTAGTTGTAGGTAAGGAACAGTATTTGTTCGGTGAAGAATATTTACGTGCATACACTGGGCAGGATCATATTGGGAAGAATAAAATTAAAAATACGGTCAGCGAATTGCAATGGATCAGTAAGGATCTTAAGGCAAAAGGAAAAACACTCCTTGTAATTATTACTCCCAGTAAATGCTATTATTTTCCGGAATATCTTCCTTCGCAATTCAATGTAAAGCGAACGACCACGAATTACAATTTGTATAGAAGTGAATTGGCAAAAAGTGAAATTCATTACATCGATTTTAATGCATGGATGGTGCAACAAAAAACCAGATCACCTATTCCTTTATTTCCCAAGACCGGAATTCACTGGAGCAATTATGCTGCGGCTTTGGCTGCCGATTCGGTACAGAATTTTTTAAATTTCAAAGCCAACGTTCAAACTTCCGGATTTGATATTGTTGGAACAGAAAATTCATTCATTGCCCGTAATCCTGATCAAGACATTGAGGACGGCAGTAATTTATTATTTGACATTGATAAACCTGAATTTACATATCCAATAATAAAACCGCTTATGGGAGGAAAGAAGCCGAAGGCTTTTATTGTATCGGATAGTTATTACTGGAATTGGAGTTGGTATGGTTTAGACACCATGATGTTCGATCATCCGCAAATGGGATATTATTACACCGAACTATATGATATAAGAGAGGGAATGCAGGCACATGCACTTATATACAAGGTTGGGCTCAAACAACTGATCGACCAAAGTGATGTTGTAATTTTAATGGGAACCGAGGGCAAGCTCAGCTCTTTCCCATGGGGATTTATTGAGGATTATAAAAACCTAAATGCTGTGCAAATTCTACCCGAAGTGAAGGAAAAATTTATTCTTGAAGCCATGGAACGTATACGCAAAGATGAGAACTGGTTAAAGTCTGTAAAGTTAAAGGCCGCTGAGAAAAAAATAAGTCTTGATGAAATGATACGATTGGATGCCGAGTATGCGGTAGGTGAGGAGACTAAGAAAAAAAAGTAGTTTCTAGTTCTGAATTTCTAATTGTGGAACCTTAGACATATCGCCTTTTATCAGACTGGAAACGGCACAAACAAAACACCAATTGTATTTGGAAGGACGAACAACGATTAACAAGCTATACTTATCAATTTATATACTGAAATCCGGCATAAAGTGAAAGCTCCTTAGGAGTGGCACCCTTATATCTTGAAAAGTCCTGTATAAGGTGAAAGCTCCGGAGGAGCGGTATCTTTATATCCTAAAACCCGAGCTCAAAATCAAAGCTCCGGAGGAGCGACATGTCTTGCTTAAACTATTTTGACTATAATTTATAGTTTGTTCATAATTGTCTTTTAACGGTAAACTATGAATCTCCGCCACTTTTATAATAAACGTTGGCTACGATTTGTAGTTTTTTTTGTTTCTTTTAAAATCACTTTTTATTTTTGTTTCATGGCAGATAGTTATTCGCAATTATATGTGCATTTGATTTTCCCTGTGAAGGGGAGTTTAATTCCAAATTCTCATAAGGATGAACTGTATAAATATATAACCGGAATTATTACAAACAAGGGCCAAAAACTGATAACGATCAATGGAATGCCGGATCATGTTCACATACTTATTGGTTTTAAACCTACGATTTCCATATCCGATATGGTTCGGGACATAAAAGCCAATTCGGCAAAGTTCGTGAACGAACAAAAGTGGCTAAACAATAAGTTCCAATGGCAACATGGGTTTGGTGCGTTTACTTGCGGATATTCACAACTGAACTCGGTTTGCAATTATATCAGGGATCAGGAAGAACATCATCGTAAAATTTCGTTTAAGATGGAGTATGTTGCTTTTTTAAAAGAGAACGAAGTTTCTTTCAAACCTGAGTATATTTTTGAAGAGTAAGCAAGATATGCCGCCCCTCCGGAGCTCATGTTGCAGAGTTGGTTTACAGATATAGATATTTCGCTCCTCCGGAGCTATTAAAGATTGGATACCGAGTATGTGGTTGCGGAAGATTTGAAGAAAAGGAAGTAAAAACTATTGGATCTTAAAATTAATAGGGAGTGAATAACGTTGCTGTACAGTATTCCCGTCTTTTGTATGTGCAGGATTCCATCGCGGCATACTTTTTACAACGCGTAAAGCTTCATTATCCAGGTCAGGATGGACACTCCTTTTAATTTTTGCATTTGTAACCGAACCGTCTTTCGCGATCACGAATTCGATATAAACTTTGCCTTGGATTTCGTTAGCTGAACAATTTTCAGGATAGTGAATGTTTTTTGACAAATACTGCATCATTTCCTGAGTGCCACCGGGGAAAGTGGCCTGCTCATCAGAGACACTGTTTGAAAGGTATTCTTCGGCTGAATTCACAGGTGAATCAGACGAGGCATCTTCTTTCTCAGGTTTCTTTGCGTCAAATAAATTGCAACCGCTAATAAATATCAACGAATTAATAAGAAAGAGGTTGTACGGTAAAAATTTTATATAAGAAAAATTAATTCAACGTAAAATCCGGTTCCTTACCACTCGTTACTTCTTCATCACCCGCACTCTTGCTCTTGGCAATTTCCTGCGCAAACTCAACAAATACTTTATAAGCAGGTGTGAACATGAAACGGTCGTCACCACTTTTTTCAATGATATTTCTACGCGAAAGCGTATTGTAGAAATTGATACGGGCCGGTTTATCTTTTAACTGTTTGTTGCTTTGAATAACATCTTTATACGAAGTGTTTTCCATATACTGGTCAATTTGTTCGTGCTCAAATTCATTAAAATTCAAACTATCCAAAAAGTTCCTTCCGTCCTTATCCAGTTCATAACACAATACAGCAAGAAAAATGCTGATATCACGCGATAAATTCTCGTTACTGTCGCTGCTTATCAAATAAACAAAATCCGATTTAAGAATCATCTTGTACTCGAAACTTTCCTGGAAGTACTCGCTGTAATACGCTTCAAACTGACGAATGATTTCATACTTCGTGTCGTTTGCCAGAATAAATTTACCATCCAACAGATCTTTAACGATCATTTTGTGTTCTTTCGGATAACTTGAGCTCATAATCTTTAGTTTAAAAGTAATTTTCGTTTTATTTTAAATAATGAAATTTCAAATATGGGAATATATGAAATTCTCTTTAAGCGTATTAAATTTTCAAATCAACGTAAATCCCAAAACATTTCATTATTTGAAATTTCTCTATTTTAAATCTTTTCTATTTTAATTCTCGGCACCATGTAAGTAGCGTCCATCGTATGCACCCTTTGGCGCTTACCCTCTTCATCAACCTCTATCTTAATATCATCTTCAAACAAAAGTGTACATAGTGAGAAAAATTTCTCTGATTCTACTTCCCTGAATTCATAATCCAACTCTTTACTACACCATTCAAAGAAATTCTCCAACGGTAGTTTTTTACGCAAATTTTCCTTGTAACGGTCCATGTTAAACACCCATTTTTCACTTGTAGCACCGGTATCTTCATACACCACTTCTTCCTGATTATAGAACTGCTCAAAATATTCAAGTGTATTAAAATAAACGTTTTTGTTATAGATGTAAACACGTTTGTCTTTCAACAACAATGGAGTATCATACTTGTTTGGTTTTTTCAGGAATTGAATAAAGCCCGATAAGATCAACGACTCGGTCTTGATACGCTCGATCAATGGCATTAATTCATGTGTCAGAATTTTTGAGTGACGCAGTAATTCATCGTTCACCAATATCAAATATTCATATAATTTCTCGTACTTTAAACGCGTAGGTTCATCTGGACAAACCAAACGCTTTTCATTGGCAAAAAACGAAACTTCGTATAATTTACTGGCAACCGAATCAAATTTATTGATGTCCAAAATTTTGTTCAACGGCACAATGTAATAATCGATCCAAAAACAAGCCTTCTTCACTTTTTCCAAATAATCAATACGATCAACGTTGGCTTTTAATTCACGCGTTTCTTTTAACAATGTATGGGTATTACGATCAACGTTCTCGGTCAAATGTTTTACCTCTTCCTGTAATTCAATAATGCGTTCACCTAATATTGCGGTATCTTCAGGAGCGGTATATTGCATTTGCAAAAACAACTTCGTGATCGAATCGTGATATTTCTCAATGGTCTCAGGTAAAGTTATTCGTTGATCACCTACAATGAACGATAAAAAATCTTCGTAAACCTTGCGTATCTCATAATCACCTTTAACCGAACTTAAAATACGGTACTCGGTTAATTGCAAGCGAATATCGGTTACAGCACATATCTTGTTAAGGAACTCAACTTTAATTACACCGTTTTTACGTTGCTCCTGCAATAATTCCTCAATAGCATCAAAATGCTGTACAAGAAATCGGAGTACGGTTTTTGGTTCGGCTTGAATGTTACTCATACGCTCGTATTTTTTAGTTAGCCGTCATGGTTGGTACTTTGTTATTCTCTGCAAACAATGCATTCTTGGCATCGCTAATGAAGATCGGTCCTTTGTCACGGTAAATAAAGTAGTATTTACCAAAGCCCGGTACCGGATCGGGAGCCGCAAAAATGGGAATAAAGTTATGTGAACGACAAAAGTCCACGAGTTGCGGACGGTTATGTTTATCAATGGTTGCAACCTCGTCAATAAATAAAGCAATTCGGTTCTCTTCGGTATTAATGGCCAAGCGATTAATTACCGCCATGATAATTACCAAACGAATCATCCTATCTGTACCGTCACTCTCAACCTGACCTCCAAGATCCACTTTTTTAATCGTGCCTTTCAACATGATCTCTAATTCAATGTCGAACAATTCATCAAAATGAACTTTGCGTTGTGTATCCAAATAATTATTTAAGGCAATTAAGTTTTCACTTTGATCGAACTCCAATAACATGTTTCCTTTTAAGTCCTGAATAGCCGAAATTTTTAAGATCTCGTTCACCAGCTTATGATTGTCGATCAAATTGATCTTCATCGATTCGATATTGGAAATAGCGGTTGTTGAAAGTTTCTCGTTGAATTTATTCGCAATAAACGATTTAAATTCTTCGTAACGTTTAATAAGCGCGTAAGCCGGGTTAGCAAATTGTGTTGAAATACTTTGCAATAAACCGTCAATACTTTTCTCCTTATCGTTCAAACAAGCGATCTCTTCTTCCATGTACTTGATAAAGTCATCTTCACTGGCTAAATTGTTTTCCAGTTTCTCACGTAGTTTATCAAACTGTTTGTCTTTATTGGTTTTTAATTCAAGTTTGTCTTTGCTGAACAATTTAATTTTTCCATATATCTGTTCAATGCTTTCGCTGTTATCAGATTCAACGAACGGAATATTGCTTTCCTGCAATTCCAAACGCCAGTTCTTTAACTCGCGAATGCGTTCCTGCATAATACGATTGGCATCTATCAAATCATTGATCACATTTGTTTTCTTGGCTATCTCGTCCTCAGCTTTACGAATGTTAACCTCAATATCCTCTTTTTCATTCTTTAATTCCTGAACCTCGTCACGAATCATTTGAATTTCTTTTTCTAATTTTGGTTTGCTGTTTTGGTCTTCCAGTTTTTGCTTAACAAATACAATTTCGTTATTTACATCCTGTAATTCCTCGATCGATTTTTCGTAGTTATTGGCAACTTCATGCAGTTTTTGAATACGCTCCATCTCCAATTTCTCTTCGGTCAATTGCGCTTTAAGATCTTCAACCGTTTCAAATGCGCGTGGCTCTAAACCTTTAATGTCAACTTCACCATCAAATATTTTGAGCAAGTCAGTAATTTTGCCAACTTTTTTCTTGATCTTTTTATCGCTAAGTGTTAAAACCTGTTCCGAAAGCACTGCGCCCAATATTTTGCGTGTTTTTTCATCATCGCTAATTTGGTGCATCAACAAGGTATTGTAATTCTTGATCTTTACTTCAAGCGCTTCAACAACTTCTTCCTGCTTGCGCAGGCGATACTCCAATTGTTTCACCGAAATATTTTCGCTTTCAACTTTGGTGGTGTTGTATTCAATTTCCTTACGCTGCTTTTCTAAATTTTCTAATTGTTGCATTAAAAAATCACGCGGCTCTAACGAGGAGATTAAACGGTAACGTTTTTCTTTCTCTTCCAAAAACGCATTACGGTTCAAAATATCCCCTTCTTTACGACCTACTTTACGGTCCAATTCTTGTTTTTGAGGATACAAAATTTCATTCAGCTCAACCTTGCGGTCGCCAATTTCCTTACTCTGTAAAGTCAATTTATTTTCAATGGCGGGAATTGTTTCGCTGTACGATTTATCAAACGCATAGTGTAATTCACCCAGTACTTTCGACTTTGCCCTAAACTGATTAACGACTTCACGAAATTCGTAAAAATCGTTTTTCACTATTTTAATATTCTTGATCTCGTTGTTAATGCGCAACAAGTCGTTAATGTCTTTTTTGTTTTTCTGGCTAAAGTTCAATGTTTCATTCTCCCTGTTATCGGCAATGATCAAAGCTTCCTTCAAGGTTTTATTCGTAATTAATTTTGTGTTAATTAAGTAACGGTAAATTTTCGAAAAGTTATTACTCAAACCATCGGCCTTCACGTTCTCTTCTAACCAAACAACACTGTCGTTTTGATTTCCCCTTTGGTAAACCGCATTAAATACTTCTGTTTTGTTTGCAAACTGGTGTAAGCTTAGTCCCGATTTTTCCAGTTGCAGTTGTACTTCTTCCCACTTAAATAATTTTTGGCTCTTGCTATCGCCAATAAAAAAATGCTCTTCTTCATAACCTGCTTCGTATCTGAAATATTCCAGGTCACCATCGGTATTACGCTTCACTAAAATGCTATATGTACTTAAGCGTTTTTTAATTTCAAATACAATATAACTTTGGTTATGCGTAGGAAAATAGTGATGCACCGTTTCTTTATCACCACGTCTGTTACCGCTAAAACTCATCTTCGTTCCATCAATGATGAATAAAAAGTTAAGGGCGTAAATCAAGGTTGATTTACCAACGTTGTTGGGTCCAACCAATTGTAACGAGTCACAGTTATCAAGGCGAATTTCGGCTTTCCCGTATACCTTGCTGTTAAGAATCATGATGCGACTAAGCATAGTTATTTCAGATTAAATGAAGTATACAACGTTAAGGAGAAATAGTGCTGTTTGAGAGTGAATAGGGCCATAGTTTTCAATAGTTCCACACGTAAAACCAAGGCCGTAAGTATTTATAAAGCAAACAGTTATAAAGTTGTTAGTGTTATCCTTGTCAATAAGGCTGTGACGGTTAATTTTTACCCGCCCGGATGAACGAATATTGATTTATATTTTATTTATCTGGTTTCATCCGTTCGGACGGGGGCGTGCTGCCATTGAAGCGCATTAGGATCAGCAATAAAACCTGACAGGTCTCAGTTGGCTCTTGGGTTTGAGACCTGTCAGGTTTAAATAATAAAAATTTTTGCGCTTCAATGGCACCGGGTTTTCGCCTTTACTCCTCGCTTCAAATCATTTGTAAAATAAATTTTTAGTTGCTGCGGGGTATCGGCTCAACCCCTGCCCGAGCTAAAACGGCAAAAGATAAAAAATGAAAACACAAAACACAAAAATCTTGCAATTAGACGAAATGTTTTTCTTTTGTTAAGAGACTGTAATATGAAGCAACTTTGGTTAAAATGCTGGTCATATAATTCCTAAGTGGTCCGGGGCAAAGAGGACCAAGAGTAATAAATAAATATTTATTGGAATGAGTGAAATTTCAGTAGTTGCTTCATTGTGTTTAACCGCATTAATCGTTTCAATTACAAAATTAGTTGAGGCAATCAAGAAGTAATTTTGATCGCTAAGTGTCGTATAAACAGTAAAATATCAATAAGTATAAAATAAATAATTAGAATACGACTTGTTCAAAAGCTCCTTCATGAAGGAGCTTTTGTCATTTTAATAATTTTTGTTAAACCAAATTTCACCATTTTTAAATTCATTAGTTTTCCAACATGAAAAACATTTCATATCACATCGCAACGCTAAACGATATTGATGCACTCGTTCAGTCACGCATCGATTTTTTGGAAGACCATTAGGGAAAACAGGAAAAAACGACCGTTGACATATTGCGTCCCGAGCTTGAAAAATATTTTAAAACGGTGGTCGGTTCGGGAGAGTACATTGCTGTGCTTGCGAAACAGGAAAATAATTTCGTAGGCGTTGGTGGTATTGTTTTGCGTTGGCAAGCCGGTAGTTTTAAAATTCCCGATGGAAAGATCGGTTATGTCATGAGTATGTATACCGTTCCCGAATTTCGCAGGCAAGGCATAAGCTCAAAAATCTTAAACATGTTACTTGACGAATCAAAACAACGGGGATATAAAGTATTTGAATTACACGCAACCGAATCGGGGGAACGGGTTTATATAAAAAACGGATTTTCCAAGCATAATCAACCAACTTATCGCAAATTTATAACCGAATAAATTTTAAGCCGATTAAAATTCCACACCAGCTTATTCAATCCACTGCCTCAATGAGTTCCATGTAACTCCTTAATAATTTTGCTTTAAGGTGTCGTTGAATACTCGCGCCTCGCATTTCTCAAATCCCACGTCTCAAATCTCACATCTCGTTGAAATTTCCCTTATCTTTGACCAAAATAAAACACCATGGCTGACGCACAAAAACTTCACGATAAATTTGTAACCGATGTGGTTCGGTTCAAAAAAGTTTGGGGACTAAAACTCGATGATAATTGGGCAGTTTCAAAAAGCGAAGAATTTGAAGATGCCGAAGTATTGCTTTTTTGGAGCGATAAAGCCATGGCCGAAGCCTGCGCAACCGATGACTGGCACGATTATGTTGCCGAAAGCATGGAAACACCCGAATTTTTGGAAGCATGGTTGCCCGGCATGTATGAAGAAGGCATTGCCGTTGGTGCCAACTGGAGTCATGAATTGGAAGGATTGGAAATGGATCCCATTACACTTGCCTTGGAACTCGTAAACGAAATAAAAGAGCAAAACATAAAATACACCCCCGAAGGTTTCGAGAGTCTGTCTGAATTCGAAGCCGAATTAATGGAAATGGGCGAGGACCTTTAGTTCCATTTTTCGTTAATCTTTGTTTGTGAGCTTGGGATTAAAAGGGCTAGTGATCTTTAATAAAATCATATTTATCAGTGTCATCAGCGTTCAGTATTTCATCTCACGTTACGTAGAAATACGCAAATCTTTATCTTTTACATCAATACACCCCAAACTTTACTGCCTTTATCGGCCAGTGAGCCCAAACTCATCGAAATTAACTAAACCCTTTAGTTGGTTTAACTTACAAGTGTTACAGTTAAGCCTATAATGGCTAAATTAGTCAACTCTATTATTTTACTTGATGCGCACAAGAATATATTTTCTTCTGATTCTTTTTTTTGCTTTTGCAAAAGGAACGAATGTACATGCGCAAAATATTGATAGCCTTTTAAACGTTCTTCCGCAAACAAAAGACACCCTTCGTGTCAAGACCTTGCTCGATATATCGAATTACTATAATAATAAGGACAATGATAAAGCGCTCGAATATTCTTTAAGAGCAATTGAGGCCGCAAAAAAGACCAATAACCTGAAGTTCGTTGCGCTATCCAATGTACTGGTTGGTAACAACTATAACAGCATGGGCGATTATTCAAACGCCATTTCGTATCTCATCAAGGGTTTCAGTATATATGAAAAAGCAAAAATGCACAAGGGGGCCTCGCGTGCCGCTAATGCAATTGGTAATATGTACCTTGGTCAGGGTAACAATAAAAAAGCGCTCGAATATTATTCAATAGTGGTGCACTATGCAAAAATTTTAAAAGATCCTTATGTCGAAAGTTTGGGATATATGGGATACAGCAATGTGTATTCAAAGACCGGTGACCTCAAGAATGCGTTGACCTATATTGACAAATGCGCTGCGGGATTTAAAGAGGCCGGTCGTAATTTCGAATACCTTGCTTCTGTCATCAATAAAGCAAGTATTTTAAACGAATTAAAGCAACATGAACAGGCATTAAAAGTATTTATGACATGTTTACCTGAGATTGAAGCAATGGGCGATAAATATTTTTTATCAACCAATTACATGGGTATTGGTTCAACACTTACCAGTCTTGGACGTGGTAAGGAAGCGCTGGGTTATTTGCGCAAGGCTCGTGCAATTAATGCCGAGCTCAATGCCCTTGATGATCTTAAATCTATATTCAGGAACATGTCGGCAGCACACAGGTCTTTAGGGTATAGCGATAGCGCATATTTCTATCTTAACCGTTATGTTGTGCTTAACGATTCGCTTTTTGAAATAGAGAACCAACAGCAGATAAACGAACTTGAAGCAAAATATCAAACACAAAAAAAGGATGCCGAAATAAAGGAACAACACGCGAAATTACTGACACAAACAACCGAAATGAAATTACGGGATGCCAAGGAAGCTCAAAATGCGCTTTTCAGGAATGCACTTATAATAGGATTGATCCTTACGTTTGTGTTTTTAATCTTTGTTTACCGCAGCAATATCCAAAAAAAGATCGCCTATCAAAAAGTATCGCTTCAAAAATCCATCATTGAACAAAAGAACACCGAGATATTGGATAGTATTGCTTATGCCCGAAGAATTCAACGGACTTTACTGGCATCCGATTCTTTTCTTAAAAAACAGCTCAACGACCATTTTATTTTATACAAACCAAAGGATATTGTGAGTGGCGATTTTTACTGGGCTGCCGAAATTGTGGATGAAACAGGCCATAAGAACTTTATGCTTTGTACAGCCGATTGTACAGGACATGGTGTTCCGGGCGCATTCATGAGCTTGTTATGTATCTCGTTCTTAAACGAGATCACGCGCGATAGTCGTATAATAAAACCAAACGAAGTATTTACAAAATTAAAAAAGGAAATTGTTTTATCGCTCAATCCCGAAGACGCCATTCACACCCGCGATGGAATGGATGCCGTTTTATGTCGTTTTGATTTCAAGAACATGAAAATGCAAATGGCTTGTGCCAACAATCCTGTTTTAATTATTCGCAACGAGGAAATGATCGAAATAAAGCCCGACAAGAATCCTATTGGTAAGAACGAACAAACCGGTTACGATTATACCCTGCATAAAATTGATCTCCAAAAAGGTGATCAGGTATATACGTTTACAGATGGATATGCCGACCAATTTGGCGGAAAAGCAGGAAAAAAATTCAAGTACAAGCAGTTTAAACAAATGATTTTTGAAAACAGATTTTTATCCATGAACGAACAAAAAAACAAATTGGAATCGGTCATTGAATCGTGGAAGGGAAGTCTTGAACAGCTTGATGATATATTGGTTATTGGAATAAAGGTTTGATTTTTGAGAAAAGGGCGGTACAACCCTTTGCGTTAAAACCCAATATAGTCTTCGGGATCAACAGCCAACCCATTATCCCAAATTTCAAAATGTAAATGATTACCATTTGACAATTCACCGGTATTGCCTGTGAGGGCAATGGTTTCACCCGCCCTAACGTGTTGGCCGGTGGTGGCAATAAGGTACCCATTGTGTTTGTATATGGTTACAAGATCGTTAGAGTGTTGTAGGTGAATTTCAAATCCCCCATCGGTGGTATATCCCGCAAAAACAACGGTTCCGTCAAGTACCGCTTTTACAGGGTCCTCGTTCATGGTGCTTATGTCAACACCGTTATGGCTTTTTTTGGCATTGAACGATTGGGAAATAACACCGCTTACCGGCACGTAAAAATAGCTGTTGGCGGAATTTGAATTATTTCCTGCATCAATTGTTTTACCTGCTGTTTTAAACTTACTTTCTTTTTCTTCAACCGTTTTTCTGAATTCTTTTTCTTCAGCTCCCGCTTTTTTCAATTCAGCCAAACTTAAAGGCTTTACAATGGAATCGTTCGCTCTTGAACTATCAGGAATAACCCCGCCATTCAATAAAATTTTTACACGTTCTATATAAAAAGTTTGTTGTTCAAGTTTTACTTCCAAAGCGTCAAGCTTTCGTTTGTTCTCGATCATGGTTTGTTTTTCGCTCCCGTCAGGATAACCGGGTATATACTCACGCAAAGGCGTGTAAGCAATTAAAATGGTTGTGATGATGATAATGAAGATGGCGCCTAAACCAAAAAACAAAACAAAGAATAAAGGCGATAAACGTATTGACCATTTCTCGTCAAATGTTTTATCGTCAACGACCACAAATCGGTAACGGGTTTTTAATCGGCTAAACCAGTTACTTAATTTGCCCTCTTCTTTTTTAGGAGTCTCCATTTTGCCGACCAAAATTAATTGAATTATTCAATAAACCTCTTTCCGGAACAATTGCATACCTGTTAAAATTTACGAAATTGCCGACTGTATATATTGCTATAAAGGTGTGTTTGGACCTTCAAAGCAAATAATAACGACCAGCTTCGTAAAAGCGAAGAAAATCTCTCAAAAGGAGAATAAAGTCTTGATAAACAAGTCTTTAAATGCAATAATTGTTCAATTATATCCCCTAACCCCTTCTATATCCTCTTATTTTGCACCTTAATACGCGGTATTTTTGCTGTATAAGAAAATAAATTCGTTTTTTTGGAGTTTAAACAGGGTTCGAAACCATTGGTAAATATGCACTTTAAGGGAATTTTGATTTTTGTGATGTTGATTGGATTTTTTTCGTGTTCAACCGAAAAGAATAAGTTTTTCAATAGATCTTACCATAACACGACCGCCAGGTACAACGGCTATTTTAATGCCGGTGAACTTATAAAAGAATCGTTGCAGGACTTTCATGTTCAAAATAAAGACGATTATACAAAGATCCTTCCCGTATTTATTATTCCCAATGAGGAACGTTCCAAAACATTATTCGCCCCAATGGATAAGGCTATTTTGAAAACATCAACCGTTATTCGAAAGCATTCGATGCCCAATCCCGAAAAAAAGGCCAACAAGAACGAGGAGTGGTGCAAGTGGATCGATAATAACTGGATGGTAATGGGCATGTCGTATTTTTACAAACGTGATTTTTTGGAAGCACGAACACGGTTCGAATACGTATTTAAACAATATCAGGCCGAAGATATAAAGTACGAAGCATGGTTATGGGAAGCTAAAACCTTTATGGAACTCGATGATTTCGCAAGCGCTCAAACATATCTCGAAAAATTACAGGATAAATTTGAGGAGCAAACCGACAAAGGAAAAATTGCAGAGAAGAAAAAAAAGGACGCGAAAGCAAAAGCCTCAAAGTCCAGATCAAAAACGAAGTCAAAAACAAAAACTCCGAATTTGAATCCCGATATGGATTCAAAAATGTACGATGATATTCACATGACCTGGGCCGATTTTTATTTGCGCAAAAAGGACTATGCTAAGGCTGAACAGCGCTTGCTTAAATCGCTTGAGTATTGTAAAAACAAAAGGCAACGGGCTAGGATCCATTTTATTTTAGGACAGCTTTACCAACTTAAGGGTGATAAGCCAAGGGCCAATATGGAGTATGCTACGGTTGATAAACTTAACCCTGAATATGAAATGGAATTTTATTCACGCATTTTCAGAGCGCTTAATTATGATGGAGGTAACAGTGCGGGTTTAAAACGTCAATTGCTTAAAATGGCAAAGGATGATAAGAACAAAGATTATCTGGACCAGATCTATTATGCCCTAGCCGAAATTGAATTGCAGGAAAACAACGAGCCCGAAGGAGTTGTGTATTTAAAAAAATCGGTGAAATTCAGTACTACTAACAATCGTCAAAAAGGACTTTCATACAAGCGTCTTGGAGACTTGTATTACGGAAAAAAGAAATTCATTAACGCCAAAATGTATTACGACAGTACAATGGCAAATTTGCCGCAGACCTATGAGAACTATGCGCAGGTGAGAGAAAAAACCGAGAGCTTAAAGGACCTTGTTGTGAATTTATTAGTCATTCAAAAAGAAGACAGTTTGCAACGGCTTTCAAAAATGCCGCAAAAAGAATTGGAAAAATACATTGATGATTTAATTGCCAAAGAGGACGCAGAGGCTGAACGCAAACGTCAAAAAGAATTGAACGATGCCGATAAAGCACCCATCGTTAACAACGCGCCCAATGCCGGTGGAAGCAGTTGGTATTTTTACAATCCAACAACCATGGCACAAGGGTATGCCGAATTCAAAAAAGCGTGGGGTGGTCCGCGAAAACTGGAAGACAATTGGCGAAGAAGTGATAAATCAAGTTCGCTTGAAATTATTGAGGAAAACGATACCGTTGAAATTGAAAAACCGATCACAAAAGATGATCCTTTAAAGCGCAGAGAACAATACATCAAAAAGATACCCAAAAGCGAAAAGGAACTTAACGAATCGCGCATGAACCTTGTAAACGCTTTGTATAAAGCAGGATCCATTTACAATGAACGGTTGAAGGAAGAAGCTTTGGCTATACAATGTTTCGAGCGAGTGATAAAGGAATTCAGTACGCATGAAAAAGTGCTCCCATCAAATTTCCAGCTCTACATTATTCAAAACAACCGAAACAATTCAGCGCAGGCTGATATACACAAGGAATTTATTTTAACCAATCATCCTGAAAGCGAATATGCTCGCATCATTAAGAATCCGAATTACAAGATGGAGGAAGCCTATGCGAAAAAGGCCGATGAACGCAAATACGAACAAGTGTTTAATTCTTTTAAGCAAAAAATGTATGAGAATACATTAACCGCTTGTAACGATGTAATTGGTAAAGAGCCTAAAAATAATCTATTGCCAAAGTATTATTTTTTAAGAGCCTTGGCTTATGGCGAATTGGAGCGATTTGAGGAATTTGAAAATGCTTTAAGTGAAACAGCAACAAAATTCCCGAAAGAAGAAGTGGGTCCTGCTGCTACCGAATTGTTAAACAAGGTTCGTAACCGAAACAGTATCATCAACGCTTCAGAAGGAAAGTCCACTTACATTTTTGAACCCGAAACAGAACACTTTTTTGTATTGGTATTTACATCAAATCTAGGAAGCGTAAACGATGCCAAAGCAAAAGTATCGAACTTTAATTCGGCCGATTTTAGTTTTGACGGACTTAAGATCACCAATAACTTTTTAAACACCGATGACCAGGTTATTTTGGTTAAACGATTTGATAACAT
>JAYUZA010000156.1:0-2601 GCA_043752145.1 Flavobacteriales bacterium | reverse complement strand
CCGTTGGATCCATACGCTTAGTCCGTATCTACCTACGCTTCCAATGCCACCACCTATAAAAACCGCTAAAAACTTATCCATTTTGTAATTTTACATACCTTTCGTGTCCGAAACTTCTCCGAAGCATCGGAGTAAAATTAAGCCTTTTCTCATTCAATTATATAAAGATGAAAAACATATTGATCATAGGTGCCGGTCGTTCTTCTTCCTCACTAATTAAATATTTGCTCGATCATTCGGATGAGGAAGGTTGGAAAATTCACGTAGGTGATACGGATCTTAATTTGGCCAAACAAAAAACCGGTGGTCACAAGAACGCACGCGCCTTTGAATTCAATGCCATGGATGAAGTTTCGCGTAAAAAGGAAATTGCGGCTGCCGATATCGTGGTTTCCATGTTACCGGCCATGATGCATTATAACGTTGTGAAAGATTGTGTTGATCTTAAAAAAAATGTTCTCACGCCTTCATATGTCAGCAATGATATAAAAAGCCTGCACGATGAAGCTGTAAAGAATGGTGTTATTATATTAAATGAACTGGGTGTTGACCCCGGTATCGATCATATGAGTGCTAAACGTGTATTGGACCATATTCAAGAAATGGGAGGAAAAATGCTCATTTTTGAATCGTTTACGGGTGGCCTTGTTGCTCCCGAAAGTGATAACAACCCATGGAACTACAAATTCACCTGGAACCCGCGTAATGTTGTAATTGCCGGTCAAGGTGGGGCAGCAAAATTCATTCAAGCGGGTCAGTACAAATACATTCCCTATCATAAATTATTTCGCAGGACTGAAATTATTAAAATTGATGAGTACGGTAAATTTGAAGGATATGCCAACCGCGATTCACTTTATTATCGCGATCTGTACGACCTTCATGACATTCCAACATTTTACCGTGGCACGTTAAGACGTGTAGGTTTTTGCCGTGCCTGGGATCTTTTTGTGCAGTTGGGTTGTACCGATGACAGTTATATGATCGAGAACAGTGAGAACATGACGCACCGCGAATTCATGAACACATTTTTAGCTTATCATCCTCACGACAGTGTTGAATTAAAGTTGCGTTATTATTTGAAGATTGAGCAAGACGACCAGATCATGGAAAAGCTAGAGTGGTTAGGCATGTTTGAACATACAAAAATCACCTTAAAGCGTGCCACACCGGCCCAAATCCTACAGCATATTTTAGAGAAGAAATGGCATTTAGCCGCAAATGATAAAGATATGATCGTGATGTGGCATAAACTTACATTTAAGATCAAGGATGAAGTACGTGAAATAAGTTCGTCAATGGTAGTAAAAGGCATTGACCAAACGTATACCGCTATGTCCAATACGGTAGGATTACCATTGGCAATTAGTACCAAATTGGTATTGAACGGAGAAATAAAATTAAAAGGTGTTCAATGGCCTATTCAAAAAGAAATATATGTTCCGGTGCTCAACGAATTGGAAAATTTCGGCATTAAATTTATTGAAAAAGAAGTTCAACCAAAACTATATTAGTATGAAACATATAAGATCAATTACTCTCTTATCATTGGCAATTTGCTTTATTTTAAGCAGTTGTAGTAAAGAAAACCATGAATTGATCGTTGGAAAATGGAAGATCGATGACATCACAAGTCCGAAACCAAATGTTCCCGATTCGCTTATTGAGTATTACAATAAGAAAATGGAAATTCAAAATACCCTTATTTTGACAACAGGCTATTATGAGTTTTTAAAAGAAGGAAAATGCTTTTTTTTATTGGATGGCGATAAATTTGAAGGCAAATGGCGCTTAAGTGAAGATGAGCAAAAATTATATACCAAAGAAAAAGGCAGCGCTACTGAAGAAGAATTTGACATCAAGGATCTTAGTGAAAACCTTTTCACCATTGAATCGACCGTTAACGGACAAATGAGACGGATGGTTATGAAGAAAGAAGTCAATTAAAAAAGTAAGATTTTAGAAGTTTGAAGTAAGAATAGAACTTTAACGTAAAAACAAGGTTCTAACTTCTACGATCTTACTTCTCATATTCCCAAAAAATTTTATTCTTACTTCTAAAATCTTACTTCTTACTTTTCTATCGCACTAATTGAACAGTCCCGTTATAAATGATCTCATCCTTCTTCTCTGCGCACAAGGCTTTGAATTTTATCATCACAAAATAAACACCTTCGGGAACTTCTCCGCCACCCTTTTTTCCATCCCATCCTTTTGCCGGATCATTTGTTTCAAACACTAGTTGTCCCCATCGGTTAAAAACCTGCATCGTGAATTCTTCGAATAGATAATCCAGTTTCTCGGTGCTTGTTGAAGCTGAAAATGTAAAGGCATAAAACATATTGTTCAACCCGTCACTATTTGGCGAAAATACATTGGGAATTGATTTTACTGTAGCCACCGGGTATTCGTTTGTCTCAATTGTAGTGGTTAAATAATTACATCCTCCCATATACCAGGTTGCGGTAATAAAACCTGCATCAGGAATAGGACTGTTATAGATACTTCCTGTTTCACCGGGAATTAAAACACCGGCATTATACCATTCGTATACCCCTTGCGATTGTTCGGGTGAATACAAGGTCACAAAATCATCTAAAC